>NZ_BAABHO010000041.1:0-58973 GCF_039542135.1 Actinomycetospora chlora | reverse complement strand
CGCGCGGCCCGCGACGCCGCCCACCGCCGGACCCCGCCCCGTCGCCCCGGCCCCCGCCCCGGCCCCCACCCCGCGGCCCGCGGAGCGCCCGACCGCGGTCGTCCCGGCCCGCACCACCGCGGTGCCCCGTCCCGACGCCCCGGCGGTGAGCACCCCCACCAGCACCGTCGCGACCAGCACCGTCGCGACCAGCACCACGGCCACCAACACGACGAAGGTCACCAGCACCCCGAAGGCCACCACCGCCTCGACCACCAAGCGCCCCGCCGCCCGCCGGTCCGACCCGGACGAGATCGCCGCGCGCGCGACGACGACGCACCTCGGTGCCGCCGCGCTGCGCCGGAAGCGCGCCGAGGTCGAGGCCCCGGCCCTGCTGGCCGAGAGCAGCGGGCAGCCCGTCTTCGCCGACCGCACCGGCCGCCGCGCCCGGCGCTGGCGCACCGCGGCGATCGCCGCCACGGCGATCTGCGCCTCCTACGTCGGGGTCGTGGCCGTGGGCGCCGTCGCCGGGCCGGTCGGGCCGACGGCAGCGCCGACGCTGCTGCCCCCGCCGGCGCCGCCGCCCGCGGCGGTCCCCGCCGCGACCCCGCCCACCGTCGACGCCCGCACCATCGCCGAGGTCGACCCGACCACCACGCGCCGCGCCACGCGGACCACGACGACCCGCGCCACGCCGCGCTCCACGACCGCGCGGGTGCCGCGCACCACCCCGCGCGTCGCGGCGCCCGCCGTCCCGGTCGCGCCGGAGGCGGCGCAGCCGCTCGCCGACCCGGCGCCCCGTGTCCAGCCGCAGCCCCAGGCCGAGCAGGCCGACGCCGGCGCCGACGACGCCGGGGACACCTGAGCCCGTCCCGCCGACCCCCGCGTCGGCCGTCCCTGCGCGCCGTCCTGCTGGCCACCGTGGTGACGGTGCTGGTCACCGGCCCGGTCGTCACCGGCGAGACGCCCGCCCCGCACCCGGCGGTCAGCGAGGTCGCGGCGGCCGGCGACGTCACCGACGTCGGCCGGGTCCCCGGCGCCGCCCCGCGGGCGGGTGTCGCGGCGCCGGACGGGCCGCTGCCGACCGTCGGCGTCACCCCGTACGTCGACCTCACCACGCCACCGCTGCCGACCATCACCGACATGGCCGACGCGACCGGCCAGGCCGACGTCGTGCTCGCGTTCGTGCTCGCCGGAGCGGGCGACACGTGCGCCCCGACGTGGGGCGGCACGACACCGTTGCGCGACCCGGCCATCGCCGCGCGCGTCGCGGGGCTGCGGGCGCGGGGCGGCACGGTGACGGTGTCGTCGGGCGGCGCGATCGGCGACTACCTGGAGAAGGCCTGCTCCGACGCGCCCTCGCTGGCGCGCGCCTACGCGACCGCGCTCGACGCCGTCGGCACCGACCACCTCGACGTCGACGTCGAGACCGACCGGGGCCGCACCGTCTCGCCGACGCGGATCGCGCAGGCGCTCGCGATCCTGCAGCGCGAGCGCGGCACGCGGGTGACGCTCACCGTGCAGGTCGACGGCGTCACCGACGGCCTCAGCGACGACGCGCAGACACTGGTCCGGGCGGCCACGACGGCGGGTGTCGCGGCGCGCGTGAACCTCATGGTCATGAACTTCTCCTACGAGGGCTCGTGGGCCGACGCCATGATCGGCGCCGCCCGCACCTCGGAGGGCCAGCTCGAGGCGATGTGGCCGGGCAGCGACCCCGTCGAGGTCCGCCGCCGCACGGCCGTGACGTTCATGCTCGGGCGCAACGACATGGACATGACCACGACGCCCGAGGACGCGCGGGCCGTCGTCGACGACGCGCGGGCCAGCGGGTACGGGGCCGTCGGTTTCTGGGCCCTCGCGCGGGACAACGGCTCGTGCCCCGGCACCGAGACCGAGACCGACGACTGCAGCGGCATCGACCAGGCGCCCTGGGCCTTCACCCGCATCGCCCGCGGCTTCACCGCCCCCGCCTGACGCCCTCCCGCCGGTCGCCGCGGATGGTTGCGACCTCCCGGGAAGTGCGTACAGTTCCATCCCATCGCGGGTTGGAACTGCTTCCGAGCTGCGGCGAGATCGGAACTGAGCACACCTTGCACCGGCGCAGGAGGAGTGGCGATGGCGGGACGGATGACGGGCAAGGTCGCGCTGGTCTCGGGCGCGGCGCGCGGGCAGGGACGCCAGCACGCCGTGCGCCTCGCCGAGGAGGGGGCCGACGTCGTCGCGTTCGACGTCGCGGGCCCGGTGCCCGCCCAGGGCGCCCCGGCCGCGACACCCGAGGACCTCGCCGAGACCGTCAAGCTGGTGGAGGCCCACGACCGCCGGATCGTCGCCGTCGAGGCCGACGTGCGGGACCCGGACGCCGTGGCCGGCGTCGTCGAGCGCGGTGTCGCCGAGCTCGGCGGGCTCGACGTCGTCGTGGCCAACGCGGGCATCCAGGGCAACCCCGGGCCCGCGGCGGAGACGGCACCGGCCGACTGGGCCGCGGTCATCGACACGAACCTCACCGGCGTCTTCCACACGGTCCGTCCCGCAATTCCCCACCTGATCGCCCGCGGCGGCGGGTCGATCGTCATCACCAGCTCGTCGATCGCGCTGCGGTCGGTGCCGAACCTCGCCCCCTACGGCGCGGCGAAGGCCGGGCTGACCGGGCTGATGCGGACCCTGGCGCTCGAGCTGGCCGAGCACTCCATCCGCGTCAACACGATCAACCCGACCACGGTGGGCACCCCGATGCTGCTCAACCCGGTCAACTGGGGCCTCTTCCGCCCCGACCTGGAGGCGCCGACCGAGGAGGACGTCGTCCCGGTGTACCGGACCCTCAACGCCCTCCCCGTCGCCTACCTCGAGCCCGACGACATCTCGAACGCCGTGCTGTTCCTCGCCTCGGACGAGGGCCGCTACGTCACCGGCGTCGCGCTGCCCGTCGACGCCGGGTTCGCGGCCAAGTGACCGGTCACTGCCCGGTGGTCAGCACCATCCGGAACCGGGCGTCGTTCGCCATCATCCGGTCGTAGGCCTCGCCGGCCCGCTCGAGCGGCATCGTCTCGATCATCGGGCGGACGTCGGTGAGCCGGGCGAAGCGCAGGGTGTCCTCGGAGTCGGTCGAGGTGCCCGACGCGTGTCCCGCGATGCTCGCCACCGGGCCGATCAGGCTCATCGCGTCGACCTGCAGCGGCGTCTCGGCGGCCCCGACGACGAGCAGCTGCCCGCGGCGGTCCAGCCCCGGGAGGAGCCCCGAGATGGCCTCGCCCCTGGTCGCGGTCGCGAGGACGACCGCCGCGCCGCCCATCTCGGCGAGCGCCTGGCCCGGGTCGCCGGCCTCGCTGTCGATGTAGGCGTGGGCGCCGAGCTCGCGGGCGAGGTCCTCCTTCTCGCGGCCGCGGGACACGGCGACGACCTCGAAGCCCATGCGGGCGGCGAACTGGATGCCGAGGTGGCCGAGGCCGCCCACGCCCTGCACGGCGACGCGGTCGCCCGGTCGGGCCGGGCTGGAGCGCAGCGCGTGGTAGGTCGTGACGCCGGCGCACATCAGGGGCGCCGCCTCCTCGGCCGACAGCTCGTCGGGCACGTGGGCCAGCGCGTCGGCGGGCACGACGACGGCGTCGGCGTAGCCGCCGTCGAACGTCACGCCGGGGATGCGCCCGTTCTCGCACGTGATGAAGTCCCCGCGGCGGCAGGGGCCGCAGTGGTGGCAGGCGCCGCCGAACCAGCCGACGCCGACACGATCGCCGGTGTCCCAGCCGCCCAGTACGTCGGGGCCGACCTCGTCGACCAGCCCGACGATCTCGTGGCCCGGGACGATGGGGAACGGCGTCGCCGGCATGACGCCTTCCTTGGCGAACATGTCGCTGTGGCAGACCCCGCAGGCCTGGACCCGGACGCGGACCTCGCCGCGGCCGGGGGTCGGCAGGTCGCGGTCGACCAGTTCGAAGTCGCCCCCGGCCCGGGGGACCTGGACGGCGCGCATGGTGGGCACGGTGCGTGCTCCTCGATCTTTCGACGATCAACTGTCGTCGGGTGCGTACCCCGTTCACCGGCGATCGTCGTGCCACACCACCGGGTAGTGTCCGGGGCCACGCGGTCGGGACGGGCGGGGAGGTGCGGCGTGACCACGCAGGCCGACACTCCGAGCCTCCCCGACGCCGGTGACCGACCGCTGGTCGTGCTCGTCGACGCGCCCTCGAACGTCGAGCGCCGGCTGGTCGACCGCTGGCTCGCCGCCGCCCGCAACGGCGCCTCGACGGGCGGGCGGGGCCTGGAGGTGCTCCCCGCCGAGGGGCAGCAGCTCGCGGGCCGCCTGACCCGCGGCGACAACCCGCTGCTCGTGCCCGTGCGGGTCGTCTGGTCCGCCGACCCGGAGCCCGACCGCACGCTCGCCCGCCTCGCGGACGTCCTCACCCGCGGGTGGGCCCTGCGGGCGCGCGCCCGGGCGGCCCGCCGCACGCCGCCGCAGCACCGCGTGGTCGTCGGGCGCCCGGCGACGGTCCGCGAGCTGATGCGCCGCCACCGCCAGGAGCGCGAGTGGTCGGGCAACGCCGACTTCGTGCGCTTCGTCGCGCGCCAGGCCAAGCTCGCCCTCGACCGCGCCGAGCGCACCCTGACCGGCAACCGCTTCAAGGTGCCGCGCGAGGTCGCCGGGCAGATCGTGGGCTCGGCGCACTTCGGCCGGGAGCTCCGGCGGCTGGCCGCCGAGACCGGCCGCCCCGAGGACGAGGTGGCCGACGAGGCCGCCGCCGACCTCGAGAGCATCGTCGCGTCGCTGGACCCCAGCGCGGTCGACCTGTTCTCCGGCGTGCTGCGCCCGATGCACGACAAGGCGTGGACGGTGCACGCCGACACCGCCGGTCTCGCCCCGCTGCGCGAGCTCAACGCCGAGCACGCCCTGGTCTTCCTGCCCTCGCACCGCAGCTACACCGACCCGTTCGTGCTCGCCGACGTGCTGCGCAGCAACGACTTCCCGCGCAACCACGTGCTGGGCGGCGACAACCTGCGCATCCTCGGCCTGGAGGCCCTCGCCCGGCGCAGCGGCATCATCTTCATCCGCCGCAGCTTCGGCGGGGACCCGGTCTACAAGTCGGTGGTGCGCGAGTACTTCTCGTGGCTCGTCGCGAAGCGCTTCAACCTCGAGTGGTACATGGAGGGCGGTCGCACCCGCACCGGCAAGCTGCGTCCGCCGAAGTACGGGCTGCTCGCCGACGTGGCCAGCGCCGTGGAGACGCGTCGCACCGAGGACGTCTACCTCGTCCCGGTGTCGATCATCCACGACCAGCTGCAGGAGGTGCACCAGATGGCGGCCGAGCAGACCGGGGCCGCCAAGACGCCGGAGGGCCTGCGCTGGCTGATGGGCTACGCCCGGGCGCAGCGCCGGCCGGTCGGCGGGGTGCACGTGAGCTTCGGCGAGCCCCTGTCGCTGCGGGGCGCTCTCTCGGCCGCCAACGACCCCGCCCTCGACGTCCGGCCCGAGTCGCGCAGCGACGACGAGGACATCGCCGTCGAGGACTCCGCGGCCCGGCGCCTGGCGCTGCAGAAGACGGCGTTCGAGGTCTTCGTGCGGATCAACCGCGTGACGCCGGTGACGCCGATCGCGCTCGCCGCGCTGGCCCTGCTCGGCGTGCGCGACCGCGCGCTGACGCTCTCGCAGGTCCGGCGCGTGGTCGAGCCGGTGCTCGACTACGTCGACGCCCGCGGCCTGCCGCACACCGGCATCGCTGCGCTGCGCACCAACGGCGGCGTCGCCGACGCGCTGCTCTCGCTGCGGCGGGAGAAGGTGGTCAGCGCCTACACCGAGGGCTCCGAGCCGGTGTTCTCGATCGAGCCCGGCCACCACATCGTCGCGGCGTTCTACCGCAACTCCGCGATCCACCACTTCGTCACCCGCGCGATCGTCGAGCTCGCGATCCTCGAGGTCGGTGACGCCACCGGCCGCGCGGCGCTGGCCACGGGCTTCCAGGCGGCGCTCGACCTGCGCGACCTGCTGAAGTACGAGTTCTTCTTCCCCGACAAGGAGACGTTCCGCGACGAGCTGATCTCCGAGCTCACCCTCATCGACCCGGACTGGCGCTCCGCCGACGGCGACACGGCCCGCACCCGCAAGATGCTGCGCCAGAGCCGGTTCCTCTGCGCGCACCGCGTGCTGCGCTCGTTCGTCGACGCGCAGTGGGTGGTGGCCGAGCGCCTCGCGCAGCACGACCCCGCGACGCCGGTCGACGAGGACGAGCTGCTGGAGCGCTGCGCGGCCGTCGGGCAGCAGCTGCTGCTGCAGGGCAAGCTGCACGGGCCCGAGTCGCTGTCGCGCGAGCTCTTCGCGTCGGCGCTGCGCCTCGCCTCCAACCGCGGTCTGCTCGCCCCCGACTCCGCCGCCCGGGAGGGTGAGCCCGACCTCGCGACGCGGCGGCGTGCGTTCGCCGCGGAGGTCCGCGGGGTAGTGGAACGGGTCGTGGCCATCGACGAGACCGACGCGACCAACCGACAGGAGTCCGCGGGTGTCCGACCTTGAGACGTTCGACGACCTCATGGAGGCCGTCGAGCACGCGCCGGACGGGCCCGAGGTCGGTGCGTTCTTCGACTTCGACGGCACGGTGATCGCCGGCTACTCCGTGACGGCCTTCATGCGCCACCACGTCAAGAACCTCGACCTGCACCCGCGCACCACCCTGGAGACGCTCGCGAGCGGCTGGCAGGGGCTGAACGGCGAGGAGGACTTCCGGAAGTTCCTCGGGATCACGCTGCGCACCTGGGCCGGGCGCACGCCCGAGGAGCTCGAGAAGATCGGCAACCGGCTCTTCCGCGACGAGATCGGGCCGAGTGTCTACCCGGAGGCGTGGCGGCTGGTCCACGCCCACCTGGAGAAGGGCCACACCGTCGTGCTGGCCAGCTCGGCCACCCGGTTCCAGGTGGAGCCGGCGGCCAAGGCCCTCGGCGTCGAGCACACGATCTACACCGCGGTGGAGGTCGGCGAGGACGGGACGCTCACCGGCCGGCCCGACGGGCGCTCACCGTACGGCGAGGGCAAGGCGGCGGCGGTCAAGGAGTTCGCCGCGGCCCACGACGTCGACCTCGACGCGAGCTTCGCCTACTCCAACGGCGGCGAGGACGTGCCGTTCCTCGCGACCGTCGCCCACCCGCGCGCGGTGAACCCGTCCGCGGGGCTGCGCCGCGCCGCCGCCGAGCGCGGCTGGCCGGCGCTCGACTTCACCGGCCGCCCCTGGACGACGCCGGTGGAGATCGCCCGCACCGCGGCGACGTTCGTCGGGATGATGGGCGGCTTCGCCACCGGGCTCGGGCTGGGCCTGCTCGGCGGGTCCCGGCGTGCCGGGCTCAACCTGGGCATCGGCCTGGGCGGCGACCTCTCGCTGATGGCGTCGGGCGTCGCGCTGGACGTGCACGGCGCCCGGCACATCTGGGAGGCCCAGCCGGCGGTCTTCCTGTTCAACCACCAGAGCCAGCTCGACGTGCTGGTGCTCGGCGGCCTGCTGCGCGGCAACTTCGCGCCGGTGGCGAAGAAGGAGCTGGCCAACGACCCGCTGTTCGGCGGGCTGATGCGCCTGCTCGAGACGGCGTTCATCGACCGCGCCGACAACGCCCAGGCCCGCAAGGCCCTCGAGCCGGCGGTCGAGCGCCTCCGCGCGGGCACGTCGATCGTCATCGCGCCCGAGGGCACCCGCTCCCCCACCCCGACGCCCGGGACGTTCAAGAAGGGCGCCTTCCACCTCGCCATGCAGGCCGGGGTGCCGATCGTCCCGCTGGTGTTCCGCAACACCGGCGAGCTGATGAGTCGCAACGCGATGATCATCCACCCGGGCACGGTCCAGGTCGCGGTGCTGCCGCCGATCGACGTGTCCGACTGGACGCGCGAGGACCTCGACGAGCGTGTCGAGGAGGTCCGCCAGCTCTACATCCGGACGCTGGCGCACTGGCCCGGCGAGGACGGATGACCTCGGCCCGCGCCCACGGGCCTCGGGCACCGTGGGCGCGGGCGTGTGTCACACGAGTGCCGGTTCGGCCGCGCGGGTCAGCCTGGCCATCACGTCCCGGGCCGTGACGACCTCCTCGACGTAGCCCTGCTTGAGGGTCTCCACCGTGATGCGGTGCATGACGTCCGCTGGCGTCCCGTCGATACCGGGGAAGGTGCAGTTGAGGTCGTCGACGAAGAGGACCCGGTAGTCCCGGTTGAAGGCGTCGCTCGACGTGCAGAAGCAGCAGAAGTTCGTGGCCATCCCGGTGACGATGATCGTGTTGCGACCGAGGAAGGGCGGGTTCCGCAGGTACGTGTCGAGGCGCGTGCCGTAGAACGGGCTGTACTTGCTCTTCGGGATGTAGATCTCGTGGTCGCTGTAGGCGGCTGGACGGAGCGCGTCGACCACGTCGACCGTCGGGCTGCCCTCCTGGCACGACACCCGCTCGCGGATCTGCCACCAGTGGTCCTCGTAGAGGGAATTGTTCATCCCCTGCGACGCCGAGTGCACGATCGGGATGCGCTGTTCACGCGCGAAGGTGAGCAACGAGGCGAGTCCCTCGTACATCGACCGTCCCTCGTCGATCACGAACTCCTCCCCGGGGTCCAGGAAGTCCTTGATCATGTCGACGACGAAGACGATGCTGTCGTCCACCAGTTCCTTGCCCTCGAGAGCCGCCACCATTCCTCCGATCCACAGGCCGTCCCGCGTCCACCGCCGCAGGCTCGACCCGACGGTAGGGAGGCCCCGCACCGGTCGGATATCGGTCTGCTGACCGATACTCGACCGCAGATCGGTCAGGTGACCGATGGCGCTGCCCTCCCCATGCCACCAGCGCCTCGCTAGCATCGCTGGTCAGGCGGCATCCGGAGGTGGGCGTGGACGAGCGCACCCAGAGCGGCCCGCGTGCGGTCCAGCGCCGCGTCGAGTCCTTCCTCGACACCCTGCACCGACAGGTCCCGTACTCCGCAGCGCTGGTCACGACGCACGATCCGGTGCGCGGACGGCAGGTCGAGGTCGCGAGTCGAGGTTACGGCCGCGAGGTCGTGACGTATGTCGTCGACGAATTCCTCCCCAGGGATCCGAGTTTCCGACTGGTCGCCTCGCGTCCGTCGGACATTCTCCACTGGGACACGCTCCCGGGATTCCGCCGCAGCCCCGTAGCGGCCGGATACCTGATCCCGTCAGGGTTCCGTCAGGGTTCGTCGATGGTGCTCGACGACGCTCGCGGACAGCCGTTCGGCAGCCTGCACGTGAGTCTGGACGAGGGCCTGGTCACGCCGGCCACGCTCGGGGCACTCGCCATGGCACGTCGCACCGTGATCCCCCTGGCGGCCGCCGACCGCCGTCGACGGGGGACGACCCTCTCCGCGAGGGAGCTGGAGGTCCTCCACCACCTGTGCGATGGGCTGAGCAACACCGAGATCGCGGCCGCGCTCTGGGTCAGCCGCCGGACGGTGGCCACCCATGTCGAGCACATCCTGCGCAAGCTGCGCACCACGAACCGCGTCCAGGCCGCGGTCCGAGCCGTCGCCCTCGGGCTGGTCGAGCCGGCAGGCGACGACGCATCATGAGTCGGGGAGCGCGCTGGGTCCCCGGACGACCGGCGCGCGCTGCTCCCCGCGGGCGCGCCGGGCGCCGGGCGACGACGACTGATCGCCCGCCATCTCGCCCGGGCGTGACGCGGCCTCGGTGAACGCGGCCCACGTCGCGAGGAGCACGAGCGGTCCGAGCAGCGTCGCGGTGATGTAGCCCGTCGACGCCCGGTCGGACCACAACGAGGGCAGCGAGTGCGGGACCAGCAGCAACGCGACGAGGAACGCCCCGAGCAGGCGGGTGCGCGCCGTCGCGAGCAGGACGATCACTCCCGGGTAGAGCACGACCAGGTAGCCGCGCCACGCCAGGGGTGACGCGAGCAGCGAGGCGGCGACGAGGGCCCACAGCCCGAGCTCGTGACGCCCGGCCCGCACCACCGTGACGGTCAGCAGCGCCACCACGACGACGCCGGCGATCCAGCCGAGCCCCGGCGCGTCGACCAGCGGCGGGATCTCCCGGCCGGGAGTGACCAGACGGATGCCGGTCGTTAGCAACGAGGCGTTGTCGACGTCGTGGGCGGGGTAGCCGCCGAGCGCCACACGCACGTAGCGCAGCGTCTGCGCCGGCCCGACGAGCGCCGCCCCGGCCAGCGTGGCCGCCGCGGTCGTCACGAGCGCGGCGACGAGCTCGCGCCGCCGGCCACGCACCAGCGGCCACAGCAGGACGGGCGCCAGCACCGGCTTGCAGGCCACGACGATGCCGAGCGCGATCCCGGCGCCCCGCTGGTGGTCGGCGCGGTCGAGCACCCACGCGGTGGCGAGGCCGGCGGCGAGCAGCGCGTAGACCTGGCCCTGCCCGAGCGTGGCGGCCAGGGCCGGTGTGGCCAGCAGCGCGACCACGCCGGCCACCGCCCCGCCGGTGCGGGAGTGCACCGCCACGGCCGTCCACACGAGGGCGGCGACCAGCACGACCAGGGAGACCGCGACGAACACCCGGTAGGCCACGACCGCGGGCGCCCCCGCGATCGGGGACAGGAGGACGACCGCGATCGGCGGCGAGAAGTTGGGCTGCCCCGGCGGGTAGATCGCCGTCCCCCGCCAGAAGGCGACGGCCGACCGGTAGAAGATGCCGAAGTCGTAGAGGGTGCCGTTGGCCCGCCCGATCGCGCCGACGTACTGGACGCCGCGGACCGCCGTCAGGAACGCCGTCAGGCCGAGCGCGCACGCGGCGACGGCGGCGAGCGCCACACGTCCGGCGGTGATCCTCGCGGCCACGGTCTCCTCCCCCCTCCTGCCTCTCAGCGTCCCCGGAACACCGGCGCCCGCTTCTCCTCCCGCGCTCGCCGACCCTCGGCGAGGTCCTCGCTCGCCCAGCAGGCGTCGAACGCCGCGGCGACCTCGGCGGGCACCGGGGCGTCCTCGAGGAGGCGGGCGACGGCGAGCTTGTTGTAGGCGAGCGTGAGCGGCGCGAGGGCCGCGATCTCGGTCGCCCAGGCCAGCGCCGTGTCCCGGTCGCCGACGCGGTCCACGAGGCCGGCGTCCCGGGCCGCGTCGTGGTCGAGGCGCTCGCAGGCCAGGAGCATCCGCCGCGCCGGCCCGCCGCCCGCCACCAGCGCCAGCCGCCGCACCGTCCAGGGGTCGACGGCCAGCCCGAGGGCGGCGGTCGGCAGGCCGAAGACGCCCTGGGTGTCGACGACGCGCAGGTCGGCGGCCAGGGCGAGCTGCGTGCCGGCGCCGATCGCGGGCCCGTGCACGGCGGCGACGACGGGCACCGGGATCTCGGTGAGCCGGTGGAGCATCCCGTACAGGGCGGCGAGGAAGTCCGGGTCGCCGACGGTGTCGAGGTCGGCTCCGGAGCAGAACGCGGTGCCCTCGCCGGACAGCAGCAGCACGCGCGCCCCGTCGGCGACGGCCCCGTCGACGGCCGCGTGCAGGTCACGGCAGTGGACCGTGTCGAGCGCGTTGCGCCGCTCCGTGCGGTCGATCCGGATCTCGTGCACGTGGGCGTCGTGGCGCCGGGTCCCGATCACGGGGCGATCATCCCCGCCCGCGGACGTCCCTCGCGACCACACCCCAGAGTCCGCTGCGGGTCTCGTCGGCACCCGGAACGGGTCCGGTCGGGGCCCAGGCGACCGCGCACGCCCAGCCCGGGCCGGTGAGCTCGCGTCCCTCGAGCCAGGACGCCATGTCCGCGGGATCGCGCAGGTGCGGCGCGTAGCTCCAGCCACCGTGGTTGAACGTCGCCCAGGTGTGGATGTCGGGGCGTCCCGTCCCGGTCAGGTGCGAGACGGCGAGCCGGCTGCCGGGGGCGAGGCCGTCGAGGTATGCGGGGACCGCCGCGGCCGCGCGGGCGTCCGACACGTAGTGCAGGACGCCCACGGCGAGCACCCCGACCGGCCGGTCGAGGTCGAGCACCGAGCGCACCTCCGGCGACGCCAGGACACGCGCCGGGTCGCCGGCGTCCGCGTGCAGCACCGCGACGCCGTCGTCGTCGGCGACGAGGCGCCGGGCGTGCGCGACCGTGACGGCGTCCCAGTCGACGTAGACGACCTGCGCGCCGGGCTGCACCCGCCGCGCCCGCACGTGGACGTGGTCCACCGTCGGGATGCCCGACCCCAGCTCCAGGAACTGGTCGACCCCGAGGGCGGACCAGTGGTCGACGACGCTCGCCGAGAAGCGCCGGTGTCCCCGGCACAGCGCGCCCATCGCGGGCAGGATCTCGTCGACCTCGGCGGCGAACTCGCGGTCGACCTCGGTGTTCTCCGTCCCTCCGAGGTAGTGGTCGAACACGCGCGCCACGTTCGGCGGCGTCTCCTCCGGATCGATCTCGTCGGTCACGCGGCATCCCCCCGCCGGTCATCCTCACCCACGGGCCGCCGCCCACGCGGCGGGACGCTCCGGTTCGGGCAGGATCCAGGCATGACCTCGACGACCCGCCGACCCGACCCGGTGCCGGACATCCCCGCCTCCCTGTTCGTCGACCCCGCCGTCGAGGCTCGCTGGCGTGGCCGCTTCACCGCCGCCCGTGTCTCGGTACCCGACTGGGCCCGGGACGCCCCGCACCACAGCGTCTACTCGTCCAACGCCACCGGGACCTGGGAGATCTACGCCTGGGACCGCGAGAGCGACTCCCACCGTCGCGTCACCGACCGCCCGCAGGGCACCCGCGGCGGGGCCGCGAGCACCGACGGCACGGCGATCTGGTGGTTCGACGACACCGACGGCGACGAGTTCGGCGTCTGGGTCCGGGAGCCCTTCGACGGCGACGCCGACGCCGAGGCGGTGCCTGCCGTCGAGGGTGCGGCGCCCGGCTACCCGGCGGGGCTCGCGCTGGGCCGGCGCACGGTCGCGGTCGGCTGGTCCACCGACGACGGCTCGACGCTCGCCGTCAGCGACGACGGCCGCCCGGCCCGCGTCGTCTACACCCACACCGAGGACGCGGGCATCGGTGCGCTCTCGCGCGACGAGACCCTGCTCGCGATCTCCCACGCCGAGCACGGCGACTCGCGCCACCCCGCGATCCGGGTGCTGCGCCTGGCGGACGCCGAGACGGTGGGCGAGCGCCACGACGGGGACGGCAAGGGCCTCGACCCGATCGAGTTCGCGCCCGTCGAGGGCGACCAGCGCCTGCTCGTCGGCCACGAGCGCCGCGGCCGCGACGAGCTGCTGATCTGGGACCTGGCCACCGACACCGAGACCGAGCTGCCCATCGACCTGCCCGGCGACCTCTCGGGCGGCTTCTACCCGGACGCGTCGGCGCTGCTCGTCGCGCACACGCGGGCCGGGCGCACGACGCTGCACCGCTACGACCTCGCGAGCGGGGAGCTCGAGGACCTGCCGACGGCGGCCGGCTCGGTCGGCGGCGCGGAGGTCCGCCCCGACGGCACCGTCGAGTACGGCTGGTCGTCGGCGGCGTACCCGTCGTCCGTGCGGGCGCTGCGCCCCGACGGCACCGACACCGAGCTGCTCGTCCCACCCGGCGACCGCCCCGAGCCGTCGGTGGCGCTCGAGGACGCCTGGGTGGACGGCCCGGGCGGCGCGGTGCACGCGCTGTGGACCCGCCCGGCGGGCACGACGGGCCCGGTCCCGACGGTCTTCATGATCCACGGCGGACCGCAGGCGGCGGACGAGGACCGCTGGTCGCCGGTGCGCGCGGTCTGGGTCGACGCCGGCTTCGCCGTGGTGCACGTCAACTACCGCGGCTCGTCGGGCTACGGCTCGGCCTGGCGCGACGCGATCGAGGGACGCCCCGGCACCACGGAGCTCGAGGACGTCGCGGCCGTGCACGAGTGGGCCGTGACGACCGGGCTCGCCGACCCGGAGGCGTGCGTGCTCGAGGGCTGGTCGTGGGGCGGCTACCTCACCCTGCTGGGCCTGGGCCTCCAGCCGGAGCGCTGGGCCGTCGGCTGTGCCGGCGTGCCCGTGGCCGACTACCTCGCGGCGTACGAGGACGAGATGGAGCCCCTGCGCGCCTTCGACCGCTCGCTGTTCGGCGGCTCGCCCGAGGAGGTGCCGGACCGCTACACCGGGGCGTCCCCGCTCACGTACGTCGACGCCGTCCGCGCGCCGGTGCTGGTGCTGGCCGGGGAGAACGATCCGCGCTGCCCCATCCGCCAGATCGACAACTACCTCGAGGCGCTGGCCGAGCGCGGCCGCGAGTACGCGATGGTGCGCTACGACGCCGGCCACGGCTCGCTCGTCGTCGCCGAGACGCTGCAGCACACCGTCGCGGAGATCGCCTTCGCTCGCCGCGCCCTCGGCCTGCCCGTCCCGGCCTGACCCCCACCCCTGGACGAACGAACGGCGCTTCCGCTGCGACGGAAGCAGCGAAAGCGCCGTTCGTGTTCTCGGGTCGGCGGCGTTCGGCCGCGCCCCTTGCCCCGGACGGGCTCAGGCCGTCTTGGCCTGCCACATCCAGTGGGCCTCCTCGAGCTTCGCGGTCTGCGCGATGAGCAGGTCCTGGGTCACCGGGTCGGGCTCCTCGGTGGCCGCGATGCGCTCGCGCATGCGGGCGATCAGCGTCTCAAGGGCCTGCACGACCGCCTGGTTGACGTCCTCGACCTTGCGCCACCCCTCGTCGGTGGTGGGGAGGCCGCTGCTCTTGGCGACCGTCTCGGCGCGCCCGTCGGGCGAGACGCCGAGAGTGGCCGCGCGCTCCGCGACCTCGTCGGCGTAGCCGCGCGCGAGGTCGACCAGCTCGTCGAGGTGCAGGTGCGCCTCGCGGAAGGTGCTGCCGACGACGTTCCAGTGCCACTGCTTGGCGGTCAGGGACAGGTCGACGTAGTCGGCCAGGCTGTCCTGGAGGACCGCCCCGACGGTCTGCTGGGCGTCGTCGGAGAGCGGGCTGGTGATCGGCGTGGTGGCCATGGTGCTCCTCCTTCGCTCCGTATCTGGAACGGTTCCATTCTACGGGTGCCCGCCACACCCGTCGGCAAACACGACGCGGCCCGCCCCACCTCGGTGGGACGGGCCGCGTCGCGGGAGGGATCAGCTTTGCGAGAGCACCTTCTGCTCCTTGCCGGTGAGCTCGCGCACGCGCGCCTCGACGCGCTCGCCCATCGTCTGGTCGATCGACTTCCAGTAGTCGAACGCGCGGGCCAGGACGTCGTCACCGACGCCCTTCGACAGGTGGCCCGAAACGTTCTCGACGAACCGGTCGCGGGCCGCGTCGTCCCACACCTCGAGCATCATCGTGCGGGCCTGGCCCTCGTCCGAGTCCTCGGCGTGCGGCACGTAGGCCGCGCGCTGGATCTGGCCGTCGGAGTACCAGGTCGGCGGCTGGACCGTCTCGGTCGTCTGCGGGGCGCCCTTGGTGTTGGGCGCGTACACCGGGTCCTTCGCGTTCACGGTGCGCATGGCGCCGGCGACCGTGTACGGGTGGGCCTCGGTGCCCTGCGGCGAGTTGACCGGGATCTGCTTGTAGTTCACCCCGAGGCGGGCGCGGTGGGCGTCCGCGTAGGAGAACCCGCGGGCCAGCAGCATCTTGTCCGGCGAGAGCCCCAGCCCGGGCGGCTGGTTGTTCGGCTCGAACGCGACCTGCTCGATCTCCGTGTGGTAGTCCTCCGGGTTCCGGTTCAGCGTCAGCTTCCCGACCTCCTGCAGGGGGTAGTCGCTGTGCGGCCACACCTTGGTCAGGTCGAACGGGTTGAACCGGTAGGTCTTGGCGTCCTCGAAGGGCATGATCTGCACCTTCAGGGTCCAGCTCGGGAACTCCCCGCGCTCGATGGCCTCGTAGAGGTCGCGCTGGTGGTAGTCGGAGTCCTCACCGGCGATCCGGGTGGCCTCGTCCTCGGTCAGGCACTCGACGCCCTGGTCCGAGATGAAGTGGTACTTGACCCAGAACTCCTCGCCGGCGGCGTTGATCCACATGTAGGTGTGGCTCGAGTAGCCGTTCATGTGGCGCCAGTCCTTCGGGATCCCGCGGTCGCCCATGAGCCACGTGACCTGGTGCTTCGACTCGGGCGACAGGGTCCAGAAGTCCCACTGCATGTCGTGGTCGCGCAGGCCGTTGCGGGCCAGCCGCTTCTGCGACCGGATGAAGTTCTGGAACTTCATGGGGTCGCGGATGAAGAAGACCGGCGTGTTGTTGCCGACCATGTCCCAGTTGCCCTCGCGGGTCCACAGCTTCAGCGAGAAGCCGCGCGGGTCGCGCCAGGTGTCGGGGCTCCCGCGCTCGCCGGCGACGGTGGAGAACCGGATGATGCCCTCGGTGACCTCGCCGGGCTGGAAGACCGCGGCCTTCGTGTACGCCGAGACGTCCTGCGTGACCTCGAACCTCCCGAACGCGCCGCTGCCCTTGGCGTGCGGCTGGCGCTCCGGGATGCGCTCGCGGTTGAAGTTCGCCATCTGCTCGATCAGGTAGTGGTCCTGGAGCACCAGGGGGCCGTCGGTCCCGACCGTCGCGGAGAACTCGTGGCTCGGCGCCGGGATCCCGGCGTCGTCGGTGGCGTGGGTGTGGTGGGAGGTCACGGACTACCTCTCTTCGTGGACGCTCTCGTGCATCACGGTGGCGGGCACGATCGAGTCCCGCCGATCCGGAGGGCTACCCGTTCTCACGGCCCGGCAGGCCGGACAGGTGCCCCAGAAGACGACCTCGGCCTCGTCGATGTCGAAGCCGCCGTCGGCGGAGGGGTGCAGGCACGGTGCCTCGCCGACGACGCAGTCGACATCGGCGGTCGCCCCGCAGGACCGGCAGACCACGTGGTGGTGGTTGTCGCCGGTGCGCGTCTCATAGCGCGCGGCCGAGCCCGCGGGCTCGATGCGGCGGACCAGACCGGCGTCCACGCACGCGGCGAGGACGTCGTACACGGCCTGGGTGGACACCGACCCGAGCCGGCCGCGCACCGCGGCGGCCACGGCCTCGGCCGTGGAGTGCGGGTGCTCGCCCAGCACGCCCAGGACGGCCTGCCGCGGCGCGGTGACGCGCAGCCCGGCGGCACGCAGCCGACCGCGCGGGTCGGCCACGTGGTGACGCGGATCGGGCACCGGGACGACGCCGGGCGTGACGACGTCGCCCTGGTCGCCGGTCGGTGAAGTCATGATGACCTCACGGTGCCACCGAGACTGGAACGAGTCAAGAAAACGGGCCTCAGGCCCGGACGAGCTCCTCGGCGATCTCGTAGGTGTTCAGCGCCGCGCCCTTGCGCAGGTTGTCGCCGCACACGAAGAAGTCGAGGGTGTTCGGGAAGTCCAGCGCCTGGCGCACGCGGCCGACGTAGGTCGGGTCCTCGCCGACGACGTCGATCGGCGTCGGGAAGCGCTTCGACTCCGGGTCGTCGACCAGCACGATCGACGGCTGCGCAGCGAACACCTGGTGGGCTCCTGCCACGTCGACGTCGTTCGCGAAGGTCGCGTGCACGGCGATCGAGTGCGTCGTGACCACCGGCACGCGGACGCACGTCGCCGACACCCGCAGGTCCGGCAGCCCCAGGATCTTCCGCGACTCGTTGCGGACCTTGAGCTCCTCGGAGGTCCAGCCCCCGTCGCGCAGCGATCCCGCGAACGGCACGACGTTCATCGCCAGGGGGGCGTTGAAGGGCGAGTCGACCGGCAGCCCGGCGGCCGCGATCGCCTCGGCGACGTCGCCGCGGCGGTGCCCGACGCCCTTGCCCGCGACGGCGGAGATCTCCGCCTGCAGGCGGTCGATCCCTTCCTGGCCCGCGCCGGACGCCGCCTGGTAGCTGGCGACGACCAGCTCACGCAGCCCGAAGGCGCGGTGCAGGGCACCGAGCGCCGCCATCATCGACAACGTCGTGCAGTTCGGGTTGGAGACGATGCCCTTGGGCCGGGTGTGCGCCTGCTCGGCGTTGACCTCTGGCACCACCAGCGGGACCTCGGGGTCCATGCGGAACGCGCCGGAGTTGTCGACGGCGATGGCGCCGCGCGACACCGCGACCGGCGCCCACTCGGCACTGACCGCGTCCGGGACGTCGAACATGGCGATGTCGACGCCGTCGAACGCCTCGGGCGACAGCGCGACGACCTCGATCTCCTCCCCGCGCACCCGCAGCCGGCGGCCGGCCGAGCGGGGCGACGCGATGAGCCGGATCTCGCTCCACGGCACGCTCTCGCGCGCGTCGATGATGTCGATCATGACGGAGCCGACCGCACCGGTCGCCCCGACGATGGCGAGCGTCGTCACGTCAGCGCCCCGTTCCCGCGTGCACCACGGCCACCTCGTCGCCCCCGAGATCGAAGGCGGCGTGCAGCGCGCGGACCGCGTCGTCGAGCTGGGCCTCGCGCATGAGCGCGGAGATGCGGATCTCCGAGGTGTTCATCATCTCGATGTTCACGCCGGCCTGCGCCAGCGACTCGCAGAACGTCGCCGTGACGCCCGGGTGGCTGCGCATGCCCGCCCCCACCAGCGTCACCTTGCCGACGTGCTCGTCGTAGATGACGTCCTCGTGGCCGACCTCGTCCTGCACCGCGCGCAGGGCGTCGACCGCCCGCGGGCCGTCCTTGACGGGCAGCGTGAAGGTGACGTCGGTCTTGCCCGTCTTCAGGTGCGAGACGTTCTGCAGCACCATGTCGATGTTGACCTCGACGTCGGCGACAGCGCGGAAGATGCGCGCCGCGAAGCCGGGCTGGTCGGGCACGCCGACCACGGTCACCTTCGCCTCGGACCGGTCGTGCGCCACGCCGGTGAGGACCGCCTGTTCCACGCTGAGCTCCTCGATGGACCCGACGATCGTCGTGCCGGGCTTGTCGTTGTACGACGAGCGCACCCGCAGGGGCACGTTCTCGCGGCGCGCGTACTCGACCGCGCGCAGGTGCAGCACCTTGGCCCCGCACGCGGCCATCTCGAGCATCTCCTCGTAGGTGATGGTCTCGAGCAGCTTCGCGTCGGGGACGATGCGCGGGTCGGCCGAGTACACGCCGTCGACGTCGGTGTAGATCTCGCAGACGTCGGCCTTCATCGCGGCCGCCATGGCCACCGCGGTCGTGTCCGACCCGCCGCGGCCGAGCGTCGTGATCTCCTTCGAGTCCGCGCTGACGCCCTGGAACCCCGCGACGAGCGCGATGTGGTCCTCGGCGAGGGCGGCGTGGATGCGCCCGGGCGTGACGTCGACGATCCGGGCGTCGCCGTGCTTGCCCGTGGTGATCATGCCGGCCTGCGAGCCGGTGAACGACCGCGCCCGCCCGCCCTGGGCGTTGATCGCCATCGCCAGCAGCGCGTTGGAGATCCGCTCGCCCGAGGTCAGGAGCATGTCGAGCTCGCGCGGCGGCGGACTCGGGTGCACGGCGAGCGCGAGGTCGGTCAGCTCGTCGGTGGTGTCGCCCATCGCGGACGCGACCACGACGACGTCGTTGCCGTCCTTGCCGGTGCGCAGGATCCGCTCGGCCACCCGGCGGATCCGCTCCGCGTCCTGGACGGACGAGCCGCCGTACTTCTGGACGACGAGTGCCACCGCGAGAGACCTCCACCTGCTGGCCGGATTGCGGGTCCGACCCTATCCGAGGCGGGCGGGGTCACGACGTGCGCTGGCGCACGCCCGCGTGCTACGGCGCGATGGCGTTGAGCAGCTTCGAGACGACGATCCCGATGACGATCCAGACCACGGCGGCGAGCCCGAAGTTCAAGATGATCTTGAGGGACTCGCTGGCCGGCAGGAAGAGGTCGCCGATGCCCAGCGTGAGGTTGTTGGCGAGGTCGCTGAAGAAGATCGTGATGCCGTTGGCCGGGTTCGCGCCCGCGACGGCGAGGATCACGTGGATCACCAGGATCGCCGCGAAGACGACCGTGAGGATGCGGATCACCGAGGCGGCAACGGTCAGGACCTTGCGGGTGAGCGCACGCAGGTCTTCTCCGGTGTGCGAACGCCGCTCTTCGGAGGTATCCGTGCTCGCATCCTGCGCCATGCGGGTCATCATGGCATGGCCGGTAACTCGTCGGTAGCCAGGCCTGCGACCTGGGTCACCGCCACCTCGTCGGCGCAGCTCACGGCCCTTGTCGAGCCCCTGGGGCGGGTCCTGACGGGGGTCCGGGGTACCGGGCGGGCGCCGGGCGGGTCTACCGTGGACGTCGATGTTCCACGCGCCCGCGGGCCTCCTCCACGGCCTGCTCCTTCGCCGCCGCGGCGGGGTCTGAACCGACCGGCCCCTCGCCGCGGGTGATGCGCGCTGCCGGTCGCCATCCCCGCAGTGCTGCACGGTCACCAGGAGCGCGACACCCATGAGCACCACCTCCGGCAGTTCGATCACCGATCAGCCGATCGCCGACATCCGCTCGACCGTCGTCCATCCCGACGGCGACATCCCGGCCGATCAGGCGGCGTGGAACACCCAGCGCCCCAGCCGCATGCCGGTCCACCGCTACAAGCCCTTCGCCGACGTCGTCGAGAAGATCTCGCTGCCCGACCGGACGTGGCCCGACAGGGTCATCGACAAGGCGCCGCTGTGGGGCGCGGTCGACCTGCGCGACGGCAACCAGGCGCTGATCGACCCGATGTCGCCGGCGCGCAAGCGCCGCATGTTCGACCTGCTCGTACGCATGGGCTACAAGGAGATCGAGGTCGGCTTCCCCGCCGCGTCGCAGACCGACTTCGACTTCGTCCGCGAGATCATCGAGCAGGACGCGATCCCGTCGGACGTCCGGATCCAGGTCCTGACCCAGGCGCGTCCCGAGCTGATCACGCGGACGTTCGAGTCCCTGGAGGGCGCGCACTCCGCCGTCGTCCACCTCTACAACTCGACGTCGATCCTGCAGCGTCGCGTCGTGTTCCGCTCCGACCGCGACGGCATCACGAAGATCGCGACGGACGGCGCGAAGCTGGTCCGCGAGGAGGCCGAGAAGCGCCCCGGCACCGACTGGCGCTTCCAGTACTCGCCGGAGTCCTACACCGGCACCGAGCTGTCCTACGCCAAGGAGATCGTCGACGCCGTCGGTGACGTCTGGGAGCCGACGCCCGATCGCCCGATGATCGTCAACCTGCCGGCGACGGTGGAGATGGCGACCCCGAACGTCTACGCGGACTCCATCGAGTGGATGCACCGCAACCTGGCCCGGCGCGACGCGATCATCCTGTCGCTGCACCCGCACAACGACCGGGGCACCGGCGTCGCCGCCGCCGAGCTGGGCGTCCAGGCCGGCGCCGACCGCGTCGAGGGCTGCCTGTTCGGCAACGGCGAGCGCACCGGCAACGTCTGTCTGGTGACGCTGGGCATGAACCTCTTCAGCCAGGGCATCGATCCGCAGATCGACTTCTCGGACATCGACGAGGTCCGCCGCACCGTCGAGTTCTGCAACCAGCTGCCCGTCGGCGAGCGCCACCCCTGGGGCGGCGACCTCGTGTTCACCGCCTTCTCCGGCTCGCACCAGGACGCGATCAACAAGGGCCTGCAGGCGATGGCGTCCGAGGCGTCCGAGGCCGGGCACGCGGTCGACGACCATCCGTGGGAGGTCCCGTACCTGCCCATCGACCCGAAGGACGTCGGCCGCACCTACGAGGCCGTCATCCGCGTGAACTCGCAGTCGGGCAAGGGCGGCGTCGCGTACCTGATGAAGGTCGAGCACGGGCTCGAGCTGCCCCGGCGCCTGCAGATCGAATTCTCCCGCCGCGTGCAGGAGCAGACCGACACCGAGGGTGGCGAGGTCTCCGCGAAGGAGATGAACGACATCTTCGTCGAGGAGTACCTGCAGCGCCGGGTGCCCCTCGAGCTCGTCAGCTCGCGGGTGTCGACCCACGACGACGGCAAGGCCGAGCTGTCGGCGACCCTGAAGGTCGAGGGCGACCTGCACGAGGTCACCGGCGTCGGCAACGGCCCGATCGCCGCGTTCGTCGACGCGCTCGCGACCGTCGGGTACGACGTCCGCGTCCTCGACTACGCCGAGCACGCCATGTCCGCCGGCGACGACGCCCGCGCGGCCGCCTACGTCGAGGCGGCCGTCGGTGACGTCGAGGTCTGGGGCGTCGGGATCGACGGCTCGATCCTCACGGCGTCGCTCAAGGCCGTCGTGTCGGCGGTCAATCGCGCGATGCGCTGACGACTTTGGTGGCGAACCCCGCGCTGAGCGCGGGGTTCGTCACCGGACAGGTCGGGTCGTGGAGCGCGGACCTCGCTGTCGGGATCGACGGGCTCCCTCGGCCGCACCGGCGAGTTGGGTGGCGAACCCCGCGCTGGGCGCGGGGTTCGTCACCGAGGCCCGGTGATCGCGAGTTCGGTGACGGAGTGCCGCACGCGCGCGGAATCCGTCACGGAAGGACGATGACGCCAGCAAGATCTCAGCCTGTGGAGCGTGCGTTCCGCTCAGCGGAGCGGATGCTCCAGCGTTCCGGATCTTGCTGCTCAGCCGCCGTCCGGCAGGTCGAACTCGCCCGCCTTGACACCGGCCACGAACGCCGCCCAAGCCTCGCGTCCGACCCGAAGTCGTCCGGCCGCTCCATCTGCGAGGTCGACCAGTTCGACGCCATCCGGTGTCGCGGCCATCCCGACGCAGTTTCCTCCCGCGCAGAAGCTGCTGACCAGGTAGTCATGATCGTCGCGCATCGATGCGGCTCCGTTCGGCGGTCCCGCCTACACCGCACCGAACGGGCGCGCGGATTTCAACCCTCGTGAGACACAGGCGACTGCGACGACAGGTCGAACTCCCCGGCCTTCACCCCGGCCACGAACGCGGACCACTCAGCTGGCGTGAAGCTGAGCGTGGGTCCGTCATCAGCCTTCGTGTCGACTACCTGAACGCAGTCGGGCCCGAACGCAACGCCCACACAGCTACCGGTGCTGCACATGCTGCTGGTGCGGACGATCACGAAGAACCCCTTCCCAACGGTGGGGCTCTCCCAACAGAGCCCCTGAGAGCACAAGAGTGTCGCGCACTGCCAGAAGGACGCAGCAGGCAACCCGTTCAGAGCATGTTCAAGCGCCGAACGGCCTCTTTCATCAGCGGAACGGAGGCCTGCTCAGATAGAGCTCCTGCCCGAAGCAGTTCAAGGTCGGCGCTGCGCTCCGCGAGCCCCACCGGGTCGTCGACAAGTTCGCCGACAGTGCCGGGAGACTCGATGTAGATCATGTCGTCGGCGAACCCGTCGTACTGGAGCTTGGCGAAGGAGTCGAGACCTGACGGCACCAGGCGAGCGGACAGGGGTCGAATCCGGACATCGACGTGCTCGGCTTCGGCTATCGCAATCAGACGCTCGACCTGTGCGCGCTGCACGCTGGGGGAGCCGACGACCCGGTGCAGCGTCGACTCGTCAAGGACGCACTCGAACGTCAGGCCATGGTCAGAGTGCAGCGCTCTCTGGCGTCGCATCCGAACGTCAACCAGGCGCTCGATCGCCTGGTCTGATGTGGCTGCGCTTAGGAAAACCTTGAGCACCTCACGTGCGTAGTCCTCTGTCTGCAGGAGTCCATGCACGACGTAGGGCTCGTACGCCGTGATCCTGTAGGCATCCCACTCTAGTTCGACGTATGTGGCCATCACTGGTGGCAGGACGTCGCTGTAGTCCTGCCACCACATGCGCGCCTGACCGGTCTTCGACCAGTCCAGGAGCAGGGTGCGCGTCGCGTCGTCGGACACCTCGTAGAGATCGAGGAGATCCCGGATGTCTCGCGTCCGCGGGATGCCCTTGCCGTTCTCGAGCCGGCTCACCTTTGACGGCGAGCACTCGAGGCTGCGAGCGACCTCCTCGAGCTTGTAACCACGACTCTCACGCAGCCGCTTGAGCTCACCGCCGAGCCGGCGGCGGGTGACGATCGGACCTGGGGTCCAGGTCATCGACGATCCTCCGATGCCTGCGGTTGCCATGCCGCCCCCCTCAGCCCTCCTCCGCGAGGAGGGTAGCTCCTCTGGAGCGATCCCGTCACGCATCTACACCGTGCAATTGCACAAGCCACTTGTGCGAGGACATGACGTAGCGCACTCTCATCGAGGGGGGACGGGCAATCCTCAGTCCTCCCGACCACAGCGACCGGGAGGAGGCACGACCCCATGACCGGATCGAGGAACGCGCGCCGAGGGCGCCGTCGCGGGACCGTCCGCGGGCCGACGTGACCGCGATGACGATCATCGTTGCGGTGGTCGTCTTCTGGGCGCTGTTCGTCCTCGGGATGCTCATCGGCATCTCGATCCACCGTGAAGCGACCCGCCGCCGCGTGCACCGGCTGGATCTCGAGGAGTACCGGCGCGGCCGTCGCAGGCTCGAAGAGGCCAGGCGGGGCAGCCGTGACCCGGACGAGGACTAGAAGGCGCGGCGACCTGCGAGGGCGCGGCCGAGCGTGAGCTCGTCGGCGAACTCCAGGTCGCCGCCCATCGGCAGGCCCGACGCCAGCTTGGTGACGGTCAGGCCCGGGAAGTCGCGCAGGAGTCGCACGAGGTAGGTGGCCGTCGCCTCGCCCTCGGTGTTCGGATCCATGGCCAGGATGACCTCGCTGATCTCCGGCTCGTCCGCCACGCCGCCGATGCGGGTGAGGAGCTCGCGGACCCGCAGCTGGTCCGGGCCGATCCCCGACAACGGGTCGAGCGCGCCGCCCAGCACGTGGTACCGCCCGCGGAACTCGCGGGTCCGCTCCACCGCGACGACGTCCTTGGGCTCCTCGACGACGCAGACGAGCGTCGCGTCGCGGCGGGCGTCGCTGCAGATGCGGCAGCGCGGCTGCTCGGAGACGTTGCCGCAGACGTCGCAGAACACGACGCCGACCTTGACCTTCTGCAAGGCCTCCTGCAGACGCGTCACGTCGGCCTCCTCGGTGCCGAGGAGGTGGAACGCGATCCGCTGGGCGCTCTTGGGCCCGATGCCGGGCAAGCGGCCCAGCTCGTCGATGAGGTCCTGGACCGGCCCCTCGAACATGCCGGCTTACTGACCGGGCAGGCCCAGCCCGCCGCCCATGTCCCCGAGACCGCCGGCGAGCGGGCCCATCTTCTCCGCCTGGAGCTCCGCGGCGGCGTGGGCGGCGTCGGCGATCGCGCCGACGACCAGGTCCTGCAGCGTCTCGACGTCGTCGGGGTCGACGACCTTGGGGTCGATCTTCACGGAGCGGATCTCACCGGTGGCCGTCTGCGTGACGGTGACCAGTCCGTTGCCCGCCTGCCCCGTCACCTCGGCCTCGGCCAGCTCGGCCTGGGCGGACATCAGCTGCTCCTGCATCGCCTGGGCCTGCTGCAGCAGCGCGCCCATGTCCATGCCTTCGTGGTTCCCGCCGGGTTGCATACCGCCAGCCTAACCGCGCCCCCGACGGGCCGACCGGGCACGCTGGGCCCCGATGGACCCGACCCACAGCACCCTGCTGCACCGCCTGCTCGACGCCACCACCTGGCGCGCCTTCGACGTGGACGCCGAGGGACGCATCCTCGCCGGGCACGACGCGTCCGGTTCGGTCCAGCTCGTCGAGCTGCGCCCCGACGGTGCGCGGGTGCCCCTGACGGCCCTGCCGGGCGCGGTCAGCGGGCGCTACGTCCCCGGCTCGAGGCGGGTGGTCGTCTCCCACGACGCCGGCGGCAACGAGCGCGCCCAGCTCTCCCTGCTCGACCCGGACGCCGTGACCGCGCCGCTCGGGGAGGACGAGCTGACCCCGCTCGTCCGCGACCCCGACCACATCCACGGCCTGGTCGAGGTGCTGCCGACCGGCGAGGTCGTCTACACGACCAACCGCCGCAACGGCGTCGACTTCGACCTCGTCGTCCACCGCCTCGCCGACGGCACCGAGACCGTCCTCTACGACGGCGGCGGGATGGTCGGCGGTGCCACGGTGAGTCACGAGGGCACCCGCGCGCTGATGACGCGGCCCGGCCGCCCGGCGCTGAGCTCGCAGGTGCTGCTGCTGGTCGGCGACACCACGACCGAGCTCACCGACGCCGGCGAGCACGCCCGCTACGGCGGCCTGGAGTGGCTGCCCGGCGGCGAGACGGCGATCGTCACCAGCGACTCCGGGCGCGACCACCTCGGCGTCGCCGCCCTCGACGTCGCCACCGGGCACCTGACCTGGCTCGTCACCGACGACGCGCACGACGTCACCGCCCGCCTGTCCCCCGACGGGCGCCGGCTGCTCGTCGTCACCGACGACGACGGCGCCAGCCGCCTCGCGATCCACGACGCCGACGGCACGTTCCTGCGGGACGTCGCCCTGCCCGCGGAGCTGCGCGCGGGCGTCGCGGACTTCCTCACGCTCCCGCGCTGGTCGCCCGACGGGACCGGGCTCGCGATCACCTGGACCGACCCCGCCACCCCCGCCGACGTCCTGCTCGTCGACGCCGAGCGCGGCCGCGCGGGCGTCGTCGCCTCCTCGCGCGAACCGCTCGCGGATCTGGACCTCGTCGACCCCACCAGCCACGGCGTCCCGACCCCGGACGGCGAGACCGTGCCCTGCTTCGTCTACGCGCCGCCAGAGCCGTCGGGCTCGAGCGTGGTGATCGTGCACGGCGGGCCCGAGGGGCAGTCGGTGCGCTCGTTCTCGGCGGTCGTGCAGGCGCTGGTCGGCGACGGGCACACCGTGCTGGTGCCGAACGTCCGCGGGTCGGTGGGCTACGGGAAGCGCTGGTACTCGCTCGACGACGTCGAGCGGCGCCTGGACTCGGTGGCGGACCTCGCCGCCCTGCACACCCACCTGCCCCGGCTGGGGCTCGACCCGGCGCGCTCGGCGCTGTGGGGCGGGTCCTACGGCGGCTACATGGTGCTCGCGGGCCTGGCGTTCCAGCCGCAGCTGTGGGCCGCGGGCGTCGACATCGTCGGCATCTCGTCGCTGGTGACGTTCCTCGAGAACACCTCGCCCTACCGGCGCGCGCACCGCGAGCGCGAGTACGGCTCGCTGGAGCGCGACCGCGAGTTCCTCGAGCGCGCCTCACCGCTGAACCGCATCGGCGACGTGCGGGCGCCGCTGTTCGTCATCCACGGCGCCAACGACCCGCGGGTGCCGCTCTCGGAGGCCGAGCAGGTCGCGGCCGCGGTGCGCGCCAACGGCGTCGAGGTCGAGATGGTGGTCTACGACGACGAGGGCCACGGGCTGGCCAAGCGCGCCAACCGGCTCGACGCCTACCCGCGCGCCGTCGCGTTCCTGGGCCGGGCCCTGGCCTGAACCACGTCAGCGGCCGTCGACCCGCCGCGCGCCGAGCTGCGAGGTCAGCAGCTCCATCGCCGCCTCCTCCGGGTCGACGCGCACCCCGCCGGCGGCGCCGCCCGGGTCGGCGGCGGCCTCGTTGTACATGTCCTCCTCCGTCACGTCGCCATCCTCGGGCGGCGGCTCGGGCGGGGGCGGGACGTCCGACGGCTCGGGGGCGGGGCGGCTCGGCCGCCGGATCTCGCGGGGCCCGGCGTCACGCCCCTGCTCCCGCGGCGGCTCGGGGGGCCGCTGCTGGGGCTCCTCGCGGCGGGGCCGCTCCGGGCGCCGCGGCGGCTCCGGGCGCTGGCGTGCCGGCTCCGGACGCGCCGGGGCCGCGGCCTCGCCGCCCGTGCCGTGCACCGCCTCCACCCGCCACTGCCCCGACAGCACGGCTCCCAGCGCCGCGGCGACGTGGTCGGCGCGGTTGGGCTGGGAGAGCTGGCGCGCCAGCGGCGGCGTCGGCATGCCGAGCGTGACCGTGGTGCCCTCGACGGCCGTGACCGTCGCGTTCTGCAGCAGCGCGTGGGTGGGCTTGTTGCGCTCGCGGACCTGGTTCATGACCTCCGGCCACACCCGCCGCAGTCCGGCCGCGTCCATGGCGCCGGCGGCCGGGCGTGCCGGCTCCGGCGCCGGCTGCGGCTGCGCCGGGGGCTCCGGCCGCGGGGTCGGCTCCGGACGGGCCGGCGGGACGTCGCGGGGTGGGTCGTCGCGCGCCTCGACCGTGGCCGTCGGGCGGTCGGTGGGCGGGGCGATGGTGGCGTCGAGGTCGCTCGCCCGCGGCGGGGCCGCGCTCTCGCCGTCGCCGGAGCGCTGCGAGGGTCGCGTGAAGCGGGACGCGTCGCCGTCGGCGGGCGCGGCCGCGGGCGCCCCCGACGCGCCCAGGGCCAGCCGCCGCTCGACGCCCTCGAGACGCTGCACCATGGCGGCGTCCTCCGACGACGCCGCGGGCAGCAGCATCCGCGCGCACACCAGCTCGAGCAGCAGCCGCGGCGCCGTGGCCCCGCGCATCTCGGTGAGCGCGGTGTGCACCAGCTCGGCGTAGCGGGCGAGCGCGGCCGGGCCCAGGCGGGCGGCCTGGTCGACCATGCGCTCCATCTCGTCGGCGGGAACGTCGACCAGCCCGCGGTCGGCGGCGTCCGGCACGGCCTGCACGAGGATGAGGTCGCGCAGGCGCTGCAGGAGGTCCGCGGCGAAGCGGCGCGGATCGTGCCCGGCCTCGACGAGACGGTCGACGGCGCCGAACACCGCCGGCCCGTCCTGGGCGCCGAGCGCGTCGACGACGTCGTCGAGGATCGCGACGTCGGTGACCCCGAGCAGGCCGACGGCGTGGGCGTAGGTGACGCCGGCGTCGTCGGCGCCGGCGAGCAGCTGGTCGAGCACCGAGAGCGAGTCGCGCGCCGAGCCCCCGCCTGCCCGGACCACCAGCGGGTAGACCGCCGGCTCGACCGTGACGCCCTCCTCGGTGCAGATGCGCTCGAGCAGGCCGCGCAGCGTGCTCGGCGGCAGCAGGCGGAACGGGTAGTGGTGCGTGCGCGAGCGGATGGTGGTGAGCACCTTGTCCGGCTCGGTGGTGGCGAAGATGAAGATCAGGTGGTCCGGCGGCTCCTCGACCACCTTGAGCAGCGCGTTGAACGCCGCCGTGGTGACCATGTGCGCCTCGTCGATGATGAAGACCCGGTAGCGCGAGCTCACCGGCGCGAAGTGCGCGCGGTCGCGCAGCTCGCGGGCGTCGTCGACGCCGTTGTGGCTGGCCGCGTCCATCTCGGTGACGTCGAGCGAGCCGGGACCGTTGGGCGCGAGCGCGATGCAGGACTCGCAGACCCCGCAGGGATCGGGCGTCGGGCCCTGCTCGCAGTTCAGCGAGCGCGCCAGGATGCGGGCGCTGGAGGTCTTGCCGCAGCCGCGGGGCCCGGAGAAGAGGTACGCGTGGTTGATCCGGCCCGCCGACAGCGCCGTGCGCAGGGGATCGGTGACGTGCTCCTGCCCGACGACCTCGGCGAACGTCGCCGGCCGGTACCTGCGGTAGAGCGCCAGACTCATCGGTCCAGCTCCGCTGCGCTTCGTGTCCCGGCCACGAGAGCGAGGCTACGCGGCGGGGCCGACACGCCGAGCAGGGGAGAAAGGGGACCCCGCGCACCCGCCAGAGCCCGCTGACCCTTGCTGCCTTCCGGCCCTGGGGGAGTTCACAGGATGGACGCCGCGCGGGGTCCGGGGCCCACTCTAACGGAGATGCCGCACGGCCCCCGGCCCCCGGGTCGGTGGCGCCCCGGGTTGTACGCTGTCCCGCGGAGGATTGGCCGAGCGGCCTAAGGCGCACGATTGGAAATCGTGTTGGGGGAGACTCCTCACGGGTTCGAATCCCGTATCCTCCGCCCGCTGATCAGCACCGGCGGTGTCGCCCCGACGATCGTCGAGGCGACACCGCCGATCAGCGCCATTGATCAGCGCTACTGATCAGCGTCCGACCTCCCGGCCGTTCGCGGACGCCCCGCTGCCCGCCCGCACCTTCCCCGGCCGGCCGGCGCCCGCTCGTCGCGTCCCGGCACGACGTCCGGGTCGGCCGTCCCTACGGTCCCCGTCCTCGTAGGGCTCGGGCGCCCCGGGCCCGGTGTCCGGCTCGGGGAGGTCGCCGGCGTCGAGCTCCGCGACGTCGGGCACGTCGGGCACCTCGGGCACGTCGGGCACCTCCGCGACGTCCTCGTCCTCCAGGTCATCGCGGTCCTCGTCGAGCTCCTCGTCGATGTCCTCGTCGATGTCCTCGACGGGCGCCGGCGGCGGGCCCGGGTCGGTGTCGGGCTCCGGCTCGTCCGCGTCGACCGGGTCGTCCCGGTCGTCACCGGGGAGCTCGAGCCCGGTGACGACGGGCGCGTCGCCCGGGCCGGGCGCGCGGCGACGGGCCAGCACGGTGACCGAGAGCCGCTCCGCCCGGCCGACGAGCCTCCCGCCCACCCGGCCGGGGCCGTCGAGGACCGGGGCGGCCGCGCGGGCCAGGGAGACCGCGAGGCGGCGCTCGCCGTCGACCGCGTCGCGGCAGATGCGGAACACGTCGTCGAGGAGGTGCGCCAGGGCCTCGGACAGGGTCGGGGCCGGGCGCTGAGCGTCGGCGATCATCGCGCTCCTCCGTTCTGCTGGGGAAGTGCGTGGACCGCGCCCGTCGGGTCGAGGGCGGTCGGGGACCGGGCCGTGGTGCCCGACGGGCATGGTCGACACGCGGGACGCGCGGGCATCGACGCGGAGTCACGCCGACCGGCCGACGGGCGTCCGCCACCCGCCGCGCAGCGCTGCGCCGCCGGCCGAGGGGCGGGCCGGGCGGACCCCCTCGCCGCGGCTGATGCGACGGTGGCCTCCGTGCGCGGACTCCTCATCGCCCTGCTCGTCATCGTCGCCGTGCTGGTCGGCGTCGACTTCGGGGCGCGCTGGATCGCCGAGGACCGCGTCGGGGCCGCGTTGCAGGACTCGCTGTCGCTGCCCCAGCAGCCCGACGTCGACGTCCGCGGCTTCCCGTTCCTCACCCAGGCCCTCGCCGGGCGCTACGACGACGTCGGGCTCTCCGCCCCCGGCATCTCCTACGGCCGGCTGCGCGACCTGACGCTGACCGCCGACATCGCCGGGGTGTCGCTGCCGCTGGAGAACCTGGTCAACGGGCAGGTGCGGCGCATCCCGGCCGATCGGGTCACCGCGTCCGCGCGGGTCAACCCCACCGACCTGGCCCGCCTGCTCGACGTCGGCGAGCTGACGATCGAGCCGCTGACCGCCGCCGACCTCGAGCAGCGCCGCAGCGAGGCCGCGGGCGACGACTCCGGCGCCTCGGGCAGCAGCCGCGCGCTCGCGTCGGTCGACCCGGCGTCGTCGGTGCTGCTGACCTCGACGACGACGATCGCCGGGCAGCAGGTGCAGGTCTCGGTGATCGCCTCGTTCCGCCTCTCCGGCGGCCGGATCACGCTGCAGGCCCGCGACATCCGCGCCGAGGGCGGCCAGGGCCAGGCCGGGCGGGCGGCCGCGCAGGCGCTGCGCTCGCGCCTCGCCGGCTTCTCGACGAGCGTCGACCCCGGCCAGCTGCCCTTCGCGATCACGGCGACCGACCTGCGTGCCGAGGACGGCGAGCTCGTCGTCTCCGGCACCGCCCAGGACGTGGACCTGCTGGCCCGCCCGGGGTCGTGAGCGGGGCAGTGACACAGTGAGCCCCATGCCAGAGAACGGGCCCGACATCCGCTGGGGCATCGCCGGTCCCGGACGCATCGCCGCGAACGTGGCGAAGGACCTCGCGCTCGTCGAGGGCTCCACGCTCGCCGCGGTCGGGTCCCGGTCGGAGGAGCGCGCGCGGGCGTTCGCCGACACCCACGGCGGGCCGGGCACGCGGGCGCACGGCTCGTACCGGGCGCTCGTCGACGACCCGGACGTCGACGTCGTCTACCTGGCCACGCCGCACCCCCAGCACGCCGAGCTCGCCGTCGCCTGCCTGCAGGCGGGCAAGGCGGTGCTCGTCGAGAAGAGCTTCACCGCGACGCTGGCCGGTGCGTGGCGGGTGGTGGACACCGCGCGCACCCACGGCGTGTTCGCCATGGAGGCGATGTGGACGCGCTTCCAGCCCGCCGTCGTGCGCCTGCGCGAGCTGATCGCGCAGGGCGAGATCGGCGAGCCCCGCTCGGTGCAGGCCGACCTCGGGACCGTGCGGGACGTCGACCCCACCGACCGGCTGTTCGCCCCGGAGCTCGGCGGCGGCGCGCTGCTCGACCTCGGCGTCTACCCGGTGTCGTTCGCACAGATGGTGCTGGGCACGCCGGACCGCGTCACGGCCGTCGGGTCCCGCGAGACCACCGGCGTCGACGCCGACGGCGCGATGCTGCTGGCCTTCCAGGACGGCCGGTACGCGACGCTGCAGACGTCGTTCCACTCCCCCACGCCCGGCCAGGCGCGCGTGTTCGGCACCACGGGGTGGATCGACGTGCTGCCCCGCTTCCACCACCCGAGCACGATCGTGCTGCACCACGACACCGACGACACCGGCGAGCGGATCGAGCTGCCCGCGACGGGCGCCGGCTACTACCACGAGCTGGTCGAGGTGGTGTCCTGCCTGCGCGCCGGGGAGACCGAGAGCGCCGTCATGCCCCTCGACGACACCCTCGCCGTCCAGGGCGTCCTCGCCGAGGCGTCCGATCAGCTCGGCCTCGTCTTCCGGGAGGACGACACGGCCGTGTGACGCCGGGCCCTACCCTGCTCTCCGACACGAGGAGGTGGGGATGGCCGAGGAGACCGAGCCGGGTGGCGGGCGTGCCACCTCGCCGCACAGCGGCCTGCGCCGGGCCACCACCGAGCGGGCGGTGCTCGACTGCCTCGCGGCCGAGGACGGTCCGCTGACCCGGGCCGAGCTCGCGCGGCGCACGGCCATCTCACCGCCGGCGATCAGCGAGGCGGTGCGGCGCCTGGAGGCCGACCAGGTGCTCGTGTCCGTCGGCCCGCGCTCGGGGGTCCCGGGGGCGGTCGCCACGCTCTACGACCTCGCCCCGGGCGCCGGGGTGGTGGTCGCCGTCGAGATCAACCGCTCGGTCGTGCGCACCGCGGTCGGCGACCTCGCCGGCCACGTCCTCGAGCGCGACGAGCACCGGCCTCCCGACGACGGCCTCGTGGCGCCCCGGCTCGACGAGGTGCTGACGACGCTGCGCACCCGCTGGGAGGGCGAGGGCCGGCCCCTGCGGGCGGTCGCGGTGTCCATCGCGAACCCCGTCGACCCCGCCACCGGCCGGGTCGTCGAGTTGCGGGAGTCCGCGTTCCCCGCCGGCGTCGTCGGCACCGACGACGTGCGCGGCGTCCCGCCCGACATGGTCGTGCTCGACAACGACGTCAACTTCGCGGCGCTCGCCGAGCGCGACCACGGCGCCGCGGTGGACACGCCGACGTTCGCGTACCTCTACGTCGGGGAGCGGCACAGCGTCGGGCTGGGCCTGGTCATCGACGGCGTGCTCGTCCGCGGGGCGCGGGGGCTCGCCGGCGAGATCGGCTACCTCCCGCTCGGCGAGGGCACGGGACGGTTCCGCTTCGGCGAGACGGTCGCCGGGTTCGGGCTCTCGGCGCCGGCGGCCGAGGAGACCGTCGCCGCGGACGTGCTCGAGCGCGCCGGCCGGACGCTCGGCGAGGCGGCCGTGGCCGTGTGCGCCTGCGTCGACCCGGGGCTGCTGGTGCTCGGCGGCCCGGTGGGTCTGCTGCCCGGCCTGCTCCCGCACGTCGAGGCCACCGTCGCCGAGCTCGCCCCCCGCCGCGTGCCGGTGGCCACCGGCGCGCTCGGCGAGACCGCGCCGCTGTGGGGTGCGCTGGCCGCGGCCCGGCGCCGGGCGTGGGACGCGCTGGTGTCCGGCCGCGGTTAGCCGACCCAGCGGGCCGCGTCGGTGAGCAGCGCGCGCTGCTGCTCGTGACCGCCGCCCCCGCGGGCCGTGTCGAGCAGGACGTGGGTGGCGCCGAGCCCGCGCAGGTCGTCGAGGTCGGCGCGGATCTGGTCGGGGTGCCCCTGGCCGGTCAGACGGTCGTCGTCGGGGAGGTGGTCGTCGCCGGGGTCCAGCGCGATCCGCGGCGCGAGCGCCGGCACGGGGCGTCCGGCGGCCGTCGCCGCCGCGCGCAGCGCGGGCAGGCCCTCGCGGCGCAGCCACCCGGCGGGCGGGTGCAGCGGGTGCCACGCCTGCCCGAATCGCACCGCCCGGCTCCGCGCCGGGGCCCCGTTGCCGCCCACCCACACCGGCGGGTGCGGGCGCCGGTGCGGCCGCGGCCGGGTGTCGACGACGTGCCCCGCGTGCGGGAGGACGTCGTCGGCCCAGTGGGCGAGCACCGTCTCCAGGTGCGCGTCGGTGAGCGCGCCGCGGCGGGCGGGGTCGAGCCCCAGCGCGGCGAACTCCTCGCGGGCCCAGCCGATGCCGACGCCGACGATCAGGCGCCCGTCGCTGAGCCGGTCGATCCCCGCGAGGCTGCGGGCGGTGAGCAGCGGGTCACGGTAGGGCACGACGAGCACGGTGGTCCCGAGCTCGACGCGGCGGGTGACACCCGCGAGGTAGCCCAGCAGCGTCAGCGGTTCCCAGAACGGGCCGGGGTAGGCGGCGGTGACATCCGCGGTGGCGGCGACGTGGTCGCCGACCATGAGGAAGTCGTAGCCCGCGTCCTCGGCGAGCGCGGCCCAGGCCCGCAGGGAGCCGACCGTGGCCTCCGGCCCGAAGTTCGGGACCGTGACCCCGATCCTCACGCCCCCACCCCGGCGGGCTCCCACGTCAGCCGCTCCGTCTCGCCGGAGCGGCGCGCCCGCTCGGCGGCCCAGACGATGCGGTGGCTCGTCAGCGTCTCGTCGAGGCTCGTCAGGTTGCCCGCCGGGTCGTCGTCGGCGACCACCCGCAGGAAGGCCCGGACCAGCTCCTCGTCGCCCTCCTGGTGCAGCGGCCGCCCGTCGCCCGGGGTCAGCGTCTCGACGGCCCGGTCGGGATGGCCGCGGAAGTCGTGGACGCGCAGCGTGTGGCCGTCGCCCTCGACGGCCCCGTGGGTGCCGAACACGCGGGTCTGGCGCGGCGCCGCGTCGGAGAACGCGGTCACGGTGTGGGTGGCGGTGACGCCGCTGTCGAAGTCGAAGGCGACCACCTGGTGGTCGACGACGTCGTTGTCGCAGAGGTAGACGCAGCGGCCGTAGGGGCCGGTGCGCAGGGCCTCGTCGAGGGCGTCGGGCGAGGGGTCGTCGGTGACCGCGCCGAGGAGCTGGTGCTCCCAGTCCGGGTCGCCGAGGCACGACCGGTAGAGCCGCGGCGCCGAGTACGGGCAGGTGGGCTCGACGCCGCAGTCCAGGCAGTTGGCGGCGGCGCCGTCGGGGTGCTTGTCGGCCCGGAAGTGGCTCAGGCGCCCGAACGAGGCGAGCCGGGACGGGCGGTCGCCGACGAGGTGGGTGAGCAGGTCGACGTCGTGGGAGCACTTGGCCAGCAGCAGCGACGACGCGAGGTCCTCGCGGCGCCAGGCCCCGCGCACGTACGAGTGCGCGAAGTGCCAGGCGCCGACCGGCTCGAGGTGCTGCACCGAGACGAGGTCGCCGATCCGTCCCGCGCGCAGGGCCGCGACGAGGGCGGGGGTGTACGGGGCGTAGCGCAGCGGGTGGCAGACGGAGAAGTGCACGCCGGCCCGGCGCACGGCGTCGGCGACGCGGCGCGCGGTCGGCTCGTCCGGGGCGATCGGCTTCTCGCACAGGACGTGCACGCCGCGCTCGACGAACGCGACGACCGGCTCCGCATGCTCGTGGTCCTGGGTCGCGACGACCACGACGTCGAGGTCCCCGGCGTGCTCGACGAGGTCGGTCCACGACGCGTACCGGGCCGGGACGTCGTGGGCGTCGGCGAGGCGCTCGCGCCGCGCGGGACGGGGCTCGGTCGCCACCAGCCGGCCGCCCGCCCGCTGCACGTGGCGGGCGTGCAGCGCCCCGCGACTCCCGGCACCGACGATCCCGACGCGCACCGGTCGTGACCCGAGCACCACGCGCGACCCTCCTCGCCGTCCTCCCCCCGGCCCACATCCTGCCCCCGCACGGACCGTGCTGTCGCCGGACGGCCGAAGCCGGGCTGGAGCAGGGGAAGCAACGTGATCCGACACACGGTTTAATCAGCCAGATAGCGACTTGTTACTGTCCCGTGACCGAAAGGTTGGTCTTCCTAGCGCTCCCCACTACGACGGACGGCCCAGTCCCCCTCGAAAGGACGTGGCCATGCCCGCTCATCGCACCGCGCCCGCGCCACCCCGTGCCCTCACCCCGCAGGGCATGAAGCGCCGCCGCTTCCTCGGCTACCTCATCGCCGCGCCGACCCTCGCGGTCGGCGCGAAGCTGGTGTCCGACCCCTTCCTCGAGGCCGAGGCGCTGCCCTCGCCCGTGCCCGAGGTCTCGGAGGTCTACGACCTCTCCGACCTGCTGCTCGACTCCACGCGGCCGACGGCGAACCTCATCACCGTCGTGCTCAACGAGGACGGCACCGTCTCGTTCACCCTCCCCCGCGCCGAGAGCGGCCAGGGCATCACGACCACCGCGGCGATGCTCATCGCCGAGGAGATGGGCGTCGACGTCTCCGACGTCCACGTGACCCTCGCCGACGCGCGCCCGGAGCTGCTGTTCAACCAGCAGACCCAGGGATCGGCGTCCGTCATCTCGATCTACACGCCGGTCCGGGTCGCGGCGGCGCTGGCCCGCGGGCGCCTCGTCGAGGCCGCGGCCACCGTGCTCGGCGACGAGGCCGAGAACCTGCGCACCACCGGCGGGCGCGTGCTGTCCACGACGGGCTCGAGCATCCCGTTCGCGGAGCTGGCGACCCGCGCCGCGAACTCGGTGACCCGGGAGGCGGTGACCGAGCTCAAGCCCGTCGACGAGTTCCGCGTCATCGGCACCGCGCAGCGCCGCGACGACGTCCTCGCCGCGGTCACCGGCCGCAAGAAGTACACGATGGACCTCGACGTCCCCGACGCGCTGCCGACGATGATCGCCCGCCCGCCGACGATCAAGGGCACCGTGCAGGCGATCAACAACCGCGCGCAGGTGCGGGCCATGCCGGGCGTGACCGACGTCGTCGAGATCTCGACCGACGCCGAGCCGGGCCGGGGCACCACCTCGTCCGCCGTGGCGGTCCGCGCCCGGACCTTCGGGCAGTGCATCGACGCGGTGAACGCCCTGGACATCTCCTGGGGCCGCGGCAACGTCGACGGCGAGTCGGACGCGTCGATCCTGCAGCAGCTGCGGGCCGCGCCGGCGCCCGCGAACCTGCCGTCCCCCACGCCGCTCGACGAGGTCGGCGGGCAGGTCCCGCTGGCGACCGAGGTCGTCACCCGGCCGCTGGACGCCGCCGGGGCGACCGAGTCGATCGACCACGAGTTCGTCTTCTACTGGCGCAGCAACGCCGCGATGGAGCCCAACGTCGCCATCGCCGACGTGCGCGACGGCGAGGCCGAGATCTGGACGCCCAGCCAGATCCCGATCAGCACCCAGACCCAGCTGTCCCAGGTGCTGGGCATCCCGCAGAGCCGTGTGACGGTCCACGTGCCGCGCGGCGGCGGGGCGTTCGGCCGGCGCCTGTTCAGCGACGCGGCCCTCGACGCGGCGCGGGTGTCGAAGGAGATCGGCAAGCCGGTGCGGCTCATGTGGCACCGGGCCGACGAGTGCCGGGCCGGGCGCGTCCACCCGATGTGCATCTCGCGGGTGCGGGCGACCTACACGGCCGACCAGGTCGTCGCCTTCGAGCAGCGTCACACCAGCGTCGCCACCGACTACACCGAGGCCTTCGGCGACATGATCACGTCGCAGGCCGCCAAGCTGCCGTTCGCCAACGAGCTGACGCTCTCGCAGACGGTCTTCCTACTCACCGCGAGCGTCCCGTACGACCTCGGCGCGGTCACCCTCGGCTACAACGAGATCTTCGACTTCGACCGGTTCGCCACCGGCAGCGTCCGCAACCTCAACAACCAGGACTTCCGCCCGGCGCAGGAGCTCGTCGTCGACCAGCTCGCCGAGCGCCTCGGCGAGGACCCCCTGGAGTTCCGGCTGGACCGCCTCGAGGACGAGCGCGCCCAGGGCGTGCTGGAGAAGGTCCGCGACGAGGGTGGGTGGGGCCGCGACCTGCCCGAGGGCGTCGCCCAGGGCGTCGTGGTGCACAACGAGTACAAGGGCTCGGTGGCGGTGCTCGCCGAGGTCGACACCCGCCCGGCGACGCGGAACCGCGAGATCCGGGGCGCCACCACCGGCCCGCGCGTCCGCAAGGTCACGGTGGCCGTCGACGTCGGCCTGCCCATCAACCCCCTCGGCCTCAAGGCGCAGATGGAGGGCGGGGTGATGACCGGCATCGCGCACGTGTTCACCGGCTCGCTGCACCTTCGCGACGGCAACTACCTCGAGGGCAGCTGGGACGACTACCGCTACACCCGGCACTGGAACGCGCCGACCGAGATCAACGTGATCGTCATGCCCCCGAGCGGCGACCGCCCCGGGGGCGCCGGCGAGCTCGCGGTCGGCGCGGCCACCGCGGCCGTGGCCTGCGCCTACGCCCGGGCCACCGGCGAGATGCCGACCAGCTTCCCGATCGGCCACACGAAGGACGTCCCGTTCCGGGTCAAGCCGTTCGAGCCGCCGCTGCCCCCGTCCCCCACCGACGGCCTCACCGCGTACCCGACGCCGTCGGCCGCCGGCCCCGCCTTCGACCCCGCGAGCTGAGGAGCCCCATGCCTCCCCACACCTTCAAGGTCAACGGCCGGCAGGTCACCGTGGACGTCGAGGACGACGTGCGGCTGCTCTGGGTGCTGCGCGACCTGCTCGACATCACCGGCCCGAAGTACGGCTGCGGCATCAACGTCTGCAAGGCGTGCACCAGCCACATCAACGGGCGCGCGTTCAACCCGTGCTCGGTGCCGGTGGGCGAGATCCGCCCCACCGACGAGATCACGACGATCGAGGGCCTGCCCGACACCGTCGGCGCCGACCTGCACCCGATGCAGCAGGCGTGGATCGACCGCGACGTGCCGCAGTGCGGCTACTGCCAGCCCGGCCAGATCATGGCCGCCGTCGACCTGGTGAAGAAGGCCGGCGCCGAGGGCCGCACGGTCACCGACGACGACATCGACGAGATCCGCAACATGTGCGCCTGCGGCACCTACGCCCGCATCCGCCGGGCCATCAAGCAGGGCGCCGCGAACATGTGAGCCCCGCTCCCCCTCAGCACACCCCACCGGAAGGAACCGTCGTGACCGGAGCACTGAGCCCGTCCCACTGGGTGATCATCCTCGTCGTCCTGCTGCTGCTGTTCGGCGCGAAGCGCCTGCCCGACGCCGCCCGCGGCATCGGCCGCTCGCTGCGCATCTTCAAGGCCGAGACCGCCGCCCTCTCCGAGGACGCCGCCCCGGCGGTCCCCGCGGCGACCCCCGCCGCCAACCCCGTCGACCCTCCGGCGAGGTCCACGAACGGGTCGACCGCCGCGCCCCGTGCGTGACCGGGTGCGCCGGCTGCGGTGGTGGCCCGGCCGTCGCCGTGACCCCGAGGCCACGATGTCGGCGCTCGACCACCTCCTGGAGCTGCGCCGCCGGCTCGCCTGGGCCCTGCTCGCCGTCGGGGCCGGGACGGTGGCGGCCTTCGTCTGGTACGAGCACGGCCTCCCCGGCGTGCCGAGCCTGGGGTCGCTGCTCCTCGAGCCGTACTGCTCGCTGCCCGCGTCCGCGCGGGCCGGGCTGAACGGCACCGACTGCCGCCTGCTCGCGACCGGCCCGTTCGACCAGTTCCTCCTGCGGGTGAAGGTGGCGCTGACCGCCGGGGTGGTCCTCTCCGCCCCGGGCTGGCTGGGCCAGCTCTGGCTCTTCGTCACCCCGGGCCTGCGGCGTCCCGAGCGCCGGGGCGCGGCCGCGTTCATCGGCACGGCGTCGGTGCTCTTCGCCGGCGGTGCCGTGGTGGCCTACCTCGTCGTCGCGCAGGCGCTGGGGTTCCTGCTCGCCGTCGGCAACTCGGTGCAGACCACCGCGCTGCGCGGCGACGAGTACTTCTCGCTGGTCCTGTCGCTGATGGTCGTCTTCGGCGTGGGCTTCCTGACGCCGCTGGTGGTGGTCGCGCTCAACCGCCTCGGCGTCGTCTCCTACCGGCGGCTCGCGCGCTGGCGCCGCGGCATCGTCTTCGGCGCGTTCCTGTTCGCCGGTGTCGCCACACCGGGCGGCGACCCGATCTCGATGGCGGTGCTCGGCGCCGCCCTCTGCGTGCTCCTCGAGGCGGCCATCCAGGTCTGCCGGCTCCACGACCGCCGCCGGGCGCGGCGGGACCCGGGCTGGGAGGACCTCGACGACGACGAGGCCTCGCCCGCCCCGGCCCCCGCCCCGGCCCCCACCGAGACGGGGAGGAGCTGAGCGGTGTTCGGACTGGGCATGGGTGAGGTGGTCCTGCTCGCCCTCGTCGGTTTCTTCGTGATCGGCCCCGAGCGCCTGCCCGGAGCCATCCGCTCCGCGGCCCGGGCGGTCACCCGGGCCAAGGAGCACGCGGCGTCGCTGCGCGAGCAGATGGACACCGCCGCGGACCTCGCCGAGGTCCGGGCGCAGCTCGCGGAGCTGCGCGAACCGCTGGCCGAGATCCGGTCGGCGGACGCGCGCCGCATGGTGCGCGACGCCCTGCGCGAGGGGCCGCGCCCGCGCGCCTGACCGGTCAGCGGGGCGGTCGCCAGAGGGCGCCCTCGATCGCCTCCGGGCGGTCCGGGGGCGCCTTCGGCAGGCCGCGGATCCCGTCGAGGTGCTCGGCGAGGGCCAGCGCGGAGAACGCCGCGTCGAAGCCGTCCTCGGTGGCGACGACGGCGTCGAGCACGGCCGGCGGGATGCGACGATCGCGCGACGCGACGGCGTGGCGCGCGCTCGCGGACCGCTTCACCACCGGGCCGGTGTGCACGCGCGGGTAGACCTCGAGCACGGTCGCCGCGCCCGCGCCGTCGAACGGCCAGACCGCGAGCCCGGCCCGGCGCAGCCGGGCGAGGTGGGGCATCCCGCGCAGCGAGCCGGTGCCGACCGCCCCCGCGCCCCCGATCTGGAACGTCGAGGACGGCGTCAGGCCGTCGGCGCGGGCGGCCTCCTCGGTGGCGCGGAAGCCGGGACGCGCCGGGTCGTGCGGCGGGCGCGGCCGGGGCCCACGACCCCAGAACGGCGGCCGGCACTCGCGCAGCCACCGCTCGCCCTCGCGGGCGACGAGGTCCCACAGCGCGTCGACGTCGGCGCACCCGTGCTCGCGGGCGAACCACGCCGGCAGGCCGAAGGAGAAGTCGAGCCCGGCGACGAGCGGGCCGGCCGCCGCGCGCTCGAGCAGGAGATCGGTGACGCCGTCGCGGTCGCGGCCGGCCTCGACCGCGAGCAGCCGGCCGGGCTCGGCACGGGCGACACGGATGCGCCGGTGGGCGGCCCGGGCGTCGCCGGACCAGTCCACCGCGAGCACCTCCACCGCGCCACCTCCCGTTCCCGCTCGACCCGCGGCGCCGACCGCTCGTCGCGCGATGCCCACCGCTCGCCCCGCTCAACCGACCGCCACGCTTTCCGGTGGCCCTTCGTCGCACCGATTGCCGGGCGTTCCGCCGCGGGGTTGAGTCCTCGCCGACCGTTGATCGCAACCAGCGCTGCGACGAACGGTCGCGCTCACTCACCCCATCGGCAGGAGTGCCTCCATGTTCCGTCGCGCCTCCGGGTCCCTCACCCCGTCCGCCGCCCTGTCGGCCGCCGCCCTCACCGCGATGGGGCTGCTCGCCGCGGCCCCGCTCGCGCAGGCCGCGCCGGCGCCGGCCGACCCCACCCCGACCGACGACCCGGCCGTCGGCGTCTCGCTGCTCGACGACCTCACCGTGCTGCCCGTCCAGGCGTGCGGCGTCGACGCCGGCGTCCCGATCCTGTCCGACATCCTCGACCCGACCGACGCGGCCCCGGACGCGACCTGCACCGTGGTCGACCACGGCGCCGGCGCGGGCGACACCGGCGGCTGAGCGGTCGCGCGGGCGGGACGTGCGCGTCCCGCCCGCCTCAGCCCACCAGCACCTGGCTCGGCGTCGACGCGGTGACCGCGGGGATGCGCAGGCGCACCGCCGTGCCGACGCCCGGGCGGGTGTCGACGTGGACGTCGCACTGCGACCCGAACGCCGCCTGCAACCGGCGGGACACCTCGGCGATGCCGCCGTGGCGCCGGTCGACCTGGGAGGCCGCGCGCGTCGCCTCGGGTCCCATCCCGGCGCCGTCGTCGGACACCGTGATCACGCAGTCGGACCCGGACCCCGCGGCGAAGACGCTCACCGCGCCGCCCCCCGGCACCGGCTCGATGCCGTGGCGCACGGCGTTCTCCACGAGCGGCGCCACGACGAACGGCGGCACCAGCACGCCCCGGACCTCCGGCGCCACCGCGACCTCGCAGCGCAGGCGCTGCCCGAAGCGGGCCTGCTCGAGGGTCAGGTAGCGCTCGGCGTTGAGGAGCTCGTCGCCGACCGTGGTGAGCTCGCCGCCCGAGCGGAACGAGTAGCGCGTGAAGTCGGCGAACTCGGTGAGCAGCTCGCGGGCGCGGCCGGGATCGGTGCGGACGTACGACGCGATGGCGGTGAGGGTGTTGTGCACGAAGTGCGCCGAGAACCGCGACCGCAGCGCCGACTCGACGTCCTCGGCCGACGGCGCCGCCACGACCTCGGCGACCTCGGCGACCGCGGCGACGTCGGCCGTCGGCCGGACCGCGGGCGTGGCCGGCCCGTCGGTGACCTCGAGGTCGTCCAGGTCGAGGTCGGCGTCGACCACCGGCGCCGACAGCACCGGGGCGGCCACGGTCGCGGGGTGGGCCGCGCGCAGGCCCTGCCACACGGGGCGCTCGAGCAGGCCCGTGGCCGTCCACCGGCGGTGCTCGACCTGGCCCACGAGGCGCGGCACCAGCCAGTGCGCCCCGCCGGCGTCCTCGGGCAGCGCCGCGGCGAAGGGGCTCGCGGGACGCTCGAGCGGCGCGAGCACGTCCTCGAGCTCGCGGCGTGCCGCGGTCGTCACCCCGGTGACCACGCGCCCCGAGTAGCGCAGCCCCGCCTCGCCGGGCACGCCGACGAGCAGCGCCCCTACCGTGTCCGGACGGCCGCGCGCCGGGACCCAGCCGCCGACGACGACCTCCTGCGTGCGGCGCACGGGCGTCTCGATCCAGCTCCGCGAGCGGCGGCCGACCTGGTAGGTGGACTCCAGCCGCTTGGCGACCACGCCGTCGAGCCCGTAGCGCCGCGCGGTGCCCACCACGGCGTCGGCGTCGACCCCGGAGAAGAACGGCGGGATGACCACGCGGCTGCCCGAGAAGTCGAGCTCGGCGAGCAGCTCGCGGCGCTGGCGGTAGGGCAGCCGCCGCGTCGAGGTGCCCGCGACCTCGAGGACGTCGAAGACGTAGTAGGACACCGGCACCTGCGCCTGGAGGACCTCCGAGGGGTGGGCCACGCGATGGCGCCGGCGCAGCTTGCCCGCGCTCGGGCGCCCCACGCCGTCGAGCGCGACGACGACGCCGTCGAGCACGAGGCCCGGCGCGGTGGTCCACGGCCGTGCGCCGAGCTCGGGGAAGTGCGACGTGACGTCCCGGCCGGTGTCGGTGACCAGGCGCAGGCCGTCCTCGTCGGCGTGGGCCAGGCAGCGCAGTCCGTCCCAGAGGAACTCGAAGGCCCAGCCGGCGCCGCGCGGCACGTCGCCGCTGCTGGCCAGCATGGGGCGGCCGGGCGCGGCCTCGCCCGTGGGACCGGCCGTGGCGGCGGCACGCGTGTATCCGGGCTCGCCGCGCAGGGACGCCACCCGCGTCATCGGCGACACCTCCCCGCCCGCTCCACCCCGTGCCCGGCGTGGTGATCGCCGGCAGGTGTCCACGGTATCCGCGGCCCCCGACGGTGGCAGCCGTCTCGCGAACGCGACGCGCGCGGAGTGCGACCGGGGACCAGTGTGCAGCGACGAACGGTGCAACGGCCCGTGGCGGGCGGGGGACGCCGCCGGGGCCGGGGTCAGGCCACCGTCAGCCCCACCGCGACGACCGTCGACGGGCGGGCCGGCGCCGGCCCGCTCGGCTCCACCGAGACGGCGTACCCGCGGGGTCCGGGCACGCCGGGGCCGGCGGGTGCCACGGACTCGAGCGGGCGGGTGAGGCCGTCGTCGGGGTCGACCACCGCGACGGCGACCGGCGCGTTGCCGGGCAGCCCGGTGGCCCACACCACGTAGTCGTTCGCGCCGCCCGCGGGCGGCAGGTCCAGCGCGACCAGCCGGATCGGGGCCGCGGCGTCGCTCGGGTCGAGCACGACCGCGGCCGGGTCCCCGGCCTGGTCGCGCAGGATCGCCGAGCGCAGGCCGGGGTCGCGCGAGCGGGCGTCGTCCACCACCTGGTCGGCGCGCTGCGCCAGGGCGACCGCCGGGGTGTCGGGCGGCGTCGCCTGCGTGGGCAGCACCCCCCGGGCGACGATCAGTCCGATCCCCAGCACCACGGCGGCGAGCAGCCCGCCCGCCGCCGCGACGAGACGGCGCCGCGGGGGCGTCGCCGGGTGCGCCGGGGCTGACGCCGCCGGGTCGTCGCGGGCCTCGGTGCCGGGCGACGCGAGCGCCAGGCGCACCGGCGTTCCGGGCTCGGCCTCGGCCGCGGCGAGCAGACGGTCGCGCAGTGCCGGCGGCGGGTCGACCTGCGGGACCGCGGCCCCGAGGTTCGCGACGACCGCGGTGGCGTCGGCGAGGGCGCGGCGGCAGGCGGCGCAGTGCGGCAGGTGCGCGGTGAACGCGCGGTCCTCGTCGGGCTCGAGGGCGGAGAACGCGTGGCCGACGGCGTCGCCACGCCGCGGACACCCGCTCACGCGAGGTCCCCGAGCACGTCCGCGGCGGAGGGGCCGAGCACCGGGCCGAGCAGGACGCGCAGGCGCGCGACCCCGGCGAACATCCGCGATTTGACGGTGCCGATCGGCACGCCGGTCAGGCTCGCGACCTCGCGCTGCGAGTAGCCGCCGTAGTACGCCAGCCCGAGGGCCGTGCGCTGCTCGGTGGGCAGCCGGCGCAGGGCGGAGCGCACCTGCTCGCCGAGCACGGCACCGAGCGCCTGCCGCGCCGCGGACGGGCCGGCGGCGGCCCAGCCGGCCAGGCCCTCGTCGGGCTCGCTCGTCGTCGGGTGGTGGCGCCGGCGGGTCGCCTCGCGCCGCACGGCGTCGACGGCCTTGTGGTGCACGAGCGTCATCAGCCAGCTCGCGACCGTGCCGCGCGCGGCGTCGAAGCGGGCGGGGTCGCGCCACAGCGCGAGGAAGACCTCCTGGACGACGTCCTCCGCGAGACCGTCGTCGGCGCAGATGCGGCGCGCGAGCGAGTACGCCGGGCGCCCGTAGCGCTGGTAGAGGGCATCGAGCGCCGCCGGCTCCCCGCGGCCCAACCGCTCCAGCAGCGCCGCGTCGGCCGCGGCGTCGCCGGCGAGGGGGGTCGTCACGGCCCGTCTCGCGGTGTCCGCGTGCGGGACGTCCACCGGCACGGACGCCATCGGCATGGCCACGCGGCCACCTCCTCGTCGGGTTCCCGGGCACCGTTCGCCCGGGGGTCGCCGACGGTTCGGCCGAAGAGCGGAACGACGTCCGTCAGGGTCGTCCGGTGGCCAGCAGCTCCGCCTCGAGGTCGTCGCGGGCCGCCTCGAGCGCACGCAGCCGCCGGCCGCGGGCGGGGACGCGGTCGTCGGCGAGCAGCGCGGCGATCTCCGCCTCGACCGCCCGCAACCGCTCCCGGGCCGCCGCGTGGGCGACCACCCGCTCGGCCTCCCGGGCGACCTCGCGGCCCGCCGGGCCGCCGAACGCGTCACGCCACCGCCGCCCGAGTCCCATGCCGTCTACTAGACCGGTTCAAAGACTCGCTCCGCAAGAGGCGTCGAGGCCCTGCCCGCGATCGTTTGAACCGGTTCACACCCCCACGCCCTCCCGGCCGCCCGCCACGTCGGGAGAGGATCGGGGGCGTGGAGACCGACGGGCGCCCGGCCGGGCGGGTCACGCTCGCGACGGTGGCGGGCGCGCTCGGCGTCTCGCGGGCGACGGTGTCCAACGCCTACAACCACCCCGAGCGGCTCAGCCCCCGGCTGCGCGACCAGGTGCTCGCCACCGCCCGCGAGCTGGGCTACGCCGGGCCGCACCCGCTCGCGGCGACGCTCTCGCGCGGCCGCGTGAACGCCCTCGGCCTGGTCTACGAGGACCCGATGTCGTTCGCGTTCTCCGACCCGGCGGCCGTGCTGTTCCTGCAGGGCGTCAGCGAGGTGTGCGAGCGCGAGGACCTGGCCCTGGTGCTCATCAGCGGCGGGCCCAACAGCGCCGTCGCGCGCGTCGCCCTGGTCGACGCGGTGATCTGCTACTGCGACGTGCCGATCGAGGGCAGCCTCGCGGCGATCGTCGACCGGGGCCTGCCGTTCGTGGTGGTCGACGGACCGCGGCTGCCGGGCGCGGGGCACGTCGGCATCGACGACCGCCGGGGCGCCGCCGCGGCCGCCCGTCACCTGCTCGACCTCGGCCACACCCACCTCGGGGTCCTGGCCATGCCGCTGGTCGACGACGCGTGGGAGGGCACCGCCGACCTCGACCGCCAGGACCGGGCCCGCTACCGGGCGAGCCGCGAGCGCCTGCTCGGTTACCGCGAGGCGGTGGAGGCCGCGGGGCTGCGGTGGTCGGCGGTGCCGGTCGAGGAGCGCTCGCCGTACGGCCGCGACGCGGGCCGGCGGGCCGCCGCGGCCCTGCTCGCCCGCCGTCCGCGCCCGACGGCGCTGCTCGCGATGAGCGACGAGCTCGCCCTCGGGGCGATGGCCGCAGCCACCGACGCTGGGCTCGCGGTGCCGGGCGACGTCTCGGTCGTCGGGTTCGACGACGTCCCGGCCGCCGCCGACGCGCACCCGGCCCTGACCACCGTGCGCCAGCCGCACCGGGAGAAGGGCCGTCGCGCGGCCGCGCTGCTGCTGCGTCCCGACCCCGGACGTGACGAGCACCGGCTGCCCGTCGAGCTCGTCGTGCGGGACTCGTCGGGCCCGCCACCCTGGCGCTGACGGCCGTCGGCACCCCTCCGATCGGGCAGCCCGGGACCGTCCGCGCGGACCCCGCGCGGCGGCCGACGCGCAGGTACGGTCCGGTGAACCGGGTCACGCGCGGAGAGGTGCTCATGGCTGGACAGTGGTTCGAGTCGGTCGCGGAGGCGCAGCGGCGTGCCCGCCGGGCGCTGCCGAAGTCGGTGTACGGCGCGCTGGTCGCCGGCAGCGAGGCGGGCGCGACGCTCGAGGACAACGTCAACGCCTTCCGCGAGCTGCAGTTCCTGCCGCACGTGTGCGACCTGCCCTTCGAGAAGGACCTCACCACGACGGTGATGGGCCAGGAGATCTCGATGCCGGTGATCGTCTCGCCCACGGGCGTCCAGGCGGTCAACCCGGAGGGCGAGGTCGCCGTGGCCCGCGCGGCGAAGAACGCCGGCACCGCGATGGGGCTCTCGTCGTTCGCGAGCCGGTCGATCGAGGACGTCGTCGAGGCCAACGACAAGACGTTCTTCCAGATGTACTGGGTGGGCGACCGCGACACCCTCGCCGCCCGCGCCGAGCGCGCGAAGAAGGCCGGCGCCAAGGGCCTGATCGTCACCCTGGACTGGTCGTTCTCCCACGGGCGCGACTGGGGCAGCCCGGCCATCCCGGAGAAGATGGACTGGAAGACGATCCTCAAGTACGTCCCCGAGGGCGCCTCCCGTCCGAAGTGGGGCCTCGCGTTCCTGCGCTCGGGCAAGATCCCCGACCTGACGGTGCCGAACATCCCGACCCAGGGCGAGGACGCGCCGACGTTCTTCGGCGCGTACGGCCAGTGGATGTTCACCCAGCCGCCGACGTGGGCGGACGTGGCGTGGCTGCGTGAGCAGTGGGACGGCCCGTTCTGCGTCAAGGGCATCACCCGCATCGACGACGCCAAGCGGGCGGTCGACGCGGGCGCCACGGCGATCCAGGTCTCCAACCACGGCGGCAACAACCTCGACTCCACCCCCGCCCCGATCCGGGTGCTGCCCGGCATCGTCGAGGCGGTCGGCCGCGAGGTCGAGGTGATCATGGACGGCGGCGTGCGCCGCGGCAGCGACGTCGTCAAGGCCCTCGCGCTCGGCGCCCGGGCCGTCGCCATCGGCCGCGCCTACCTGTGGGGCCTCGCCGCCGCGGGCCAGCCCGGCGTCGAGAACGTCTTCGAGATCCTGCGCAGCGGCATCGGCTCGGGGCTCATGGGGCTGGGGAAGACGTCGGTGCACGACCTCGTGCCCGAGGACCTCATCATCCCGCCGAACTTCACCCGCCAGGCCGTCCACTGACGCGCCGTCATCGGCCGAACTGCCGATGACACGACCCGGCGGCGACGGGTGCACTCGTCGGGAGACCGGGTCGGACGGCAGCGGAGGCGGACGATGGCGACAGGGGCTCTCTGGCACGAGAAGTACATGTGGTGGGACACCCGGCACGCGGGCGTCTTCATCCCGGCCGGCGGGTGGATCGAGCCCGACGAGCACGTGGAGAACCCGCGGACCAAGCGGCGGCTGAAGAACCTGCTCGACGCCTGCGGGCTCTCCGAGCAGCTGCACTGGCTCACGCCGCGCCCGGCGACGGTCGACGAGCTGTGCCGGGTGCACGACCGTGCCTACGTCGAGCGCATGAAGGCGCTCTCGGACGACGACGGCGGCGACGCCGGTGAGCTGACCCCGTTCGGACCGGGCGGCTTCGAGATCGCGGCGCTCGGCGCGGGCGGGGCGATCGTGGCCGCCGAGGCCGTGCGCGACCGGGTGGTCGACAACGCCTACGCGATCATCCGGCCGCCCGGGCACCACGCCGAGCGCGACCGCGGGCGCGGGTTCTGCATGTTCGGCAACGCGGCGATCGCCGCCCGACACCTGCGGGCCGGGGGCCTGTCCCGGATCGCGATCGTCGACTGGGACGTCCACCACGGCAACGGCACCCAGCAGGCGTTCTGGGATGACCCGTCGGTGCTGACCGTCTCGCTGCACCAGGACCGCTACTACCCGCACGAGACCGGCGCCGCCGAGGAGCGCGGCGAGGGCGCCGGGCACGGGAGCAACATCAACATCCCCCTCCCGCCCGGGGCGGGCACGGGCGCCTACGAGTACGCGTTCGACCGGGTCGTCGTGCCCGCGCTCGAGCGCTTCCGTCCCGAGTTCGTGGTCGTGACCTCGGGCTTCGACTCCAGCGCGCTCGACCCGCTGGGCCGCCAGATGCTGCACAGCGAGGGCTACCGGCGCCTGACCCGGCGGATGCTCGACGTCGCGGGCTCGGTCGCCGGCGGGCGGCTGCTCGGCCTGCACGAGGGCGGCTACTCGCCGGGCTACGTCCCGTTCTGCGGGCTCGCCGTGTACGAGGAGCTCAGCGGCATCCGCACCGAGGTGGAGGACCCGTTCCTCGACTTCCTCGCGGCCATGGGCGGGCAGGAGCTGGCCGAGCACCAGAAGACGCTGATCGACGGGCTGGCCGCGTTCGTCGACGACGTGCCCGCGGCCTGACCGGCCCGTCAGCGGCCCCTCGGCGGCCCCGGGGACGACGAACGCCCGAGCCCCCGCGGGGCTCGGGCGTTCGGGCGGTAGCGGTGGGATTCGAACCCACGGTGGGCAGAACCCACACGCGCTTTCGAGGCGCGCTCCTTTGGCCGCTCGGACACGCTACCGCCGACCAGGCTACGGGACGGTCCCCTCGCGACGGCGACCGGGCCAGGCGTCGAGCAGGAGCGCCGCGCACTCCTGCTCGCGCACCCCGCCGAGCACCTCGGGGCGGTGGTTGAGCCGCCGGTCGCGCACCACGTCCCACAGCGAGCCGACCGCTCCGGTGCGCGGCTCCCAGGCCCCGAACACGATCCGGTCGACCCGCGCGAGCACCGCCGCGCCGGCGCACATCGTGCACGGCTCGAGGGTCACGACGAGCGTGCAACCGCCCAACCGCCACCCGTCGCCGTGGTGCCGGGCGGCCTCGCGCAGGGCCAGGATCTCGGCGTGCGCGGTGGGGTCGCCGGTGGCCTCGCGCGCGTTCGCGGCGGCCGCGAGCTCCCGCCCGTCGGCGTCGACCACGACGGCCCCGACCGGGATGTCGTCGCCCGAGGTCCGGGCGACCTCGAGGGCCCGCCCGATCAGCTGGTCAGGCCCCAGCGGTCTCCACGACCTTCGCCAGCTCGTCGGCGAACCCGCAGCGGCGGGCGATCGCGGTGAGCTGCTCGTCCGGGTAGAGGTCGATCTCCTCGACGAGCACGGCCAGCTCGTCGGAGGGCACGCCGAGGTCGGCGAGCATCGACAGGTCGCCCTCGGGCCACGGGTCGTCGTCGGCCTCGTCCTCGTCGGGCACCTCGAGGCGCAGCAGGTCGAGCACGTCGGCGGCGACGTCGTAGTCGAGCGCGGCGACGGCGTCCGAGAGCAGCAGCGAGACCCCGCCGGGCGTCGGGCGCACGAGGACGAAGAACTCGTCGTCGACGTCCAGCAGGCCCAGCACGGCACCCGTCGAACGGAGCCCGCGCAGTGCGCTGATCGCCGCATCGAGATCGGCCAGGCTGTCGCGGTCCATCGCGACGGCGCGCCAGCGACCCTCCTCGCGGGTCACGGCCACCGCCCACCCGTCGAGGGGCGCGACGGTGCCCGCGCCGCCGCGTGTCGCGGTGGAGCCTCCGGGGCCCTGGCCTGCCATGGCACTACGGTAGGTGCGGGTGTGCCTGCGTGGAAGTCCGGCGAGGTCACGGGCGCCCGACGGTCGTCCTCGCACTGCCTCCGGGCGTCGCGCGGGCCGCCGGAGGGTGAACGCGGGGGTCCGCGCACGCCGCGGCCACACGACAGGGGTGCCAGGATCGGACGGGTGAGCGCTCCGGAGCGGCGAGCGGGCGGGCGCCGGGCGGCGCACCGCGCCCCCGAACGCGCACTCCTGGCCGAGGCCCGCGCCCTCCAGCCGCGCACGCTCGCGCTGCGCCGCGTGCTGCACCGCCACCCCGAGATCGGGCTCGACCTGCCCGTCACCCAGGCCGCGGTCCTCTCCGCGCTGCACGAGCTGCCGCTCGAGGTGAGCACCGGGCGCGGGTGCAGCTCGGTCGTCGCGGTCCTGCGCGGCGCCCGTCCGGGCCCGGCGGTGCTCGTCCGGGCGGACATGGACGCGCTGCCCCTGGCGGAGGAGTCGGGTCTGCCGTTCGCCTCCGAGGTGGCGGGCGCGATGCACGCCTGCGGGCACGACCTGCACACCGCGATGCTCGCCTCGTCGGCCCGGCTGCTCGCCGGCCGCCGCGACCGTCTGGCCGGCACGGTGGTGTTCATGTTCCAGCCCGGCGAGGAGGCCCACCACGGGGCCCGGGAGATGCTCGCCGAAGGGCTGCTGGACACCGACGGGCCGGGCGGCACGCCCGAGTCGGCGATGGCCCTGCACGTCACCTCGCGCCTGGGGGCGGGCACGCTGCAGACCCGGCCCGACTCGATCATGGCGTCGTCCGACGACCTCCACGTCACCGTCACCGGCCGCGGCGGGCACGCCTCGGCGCCCCACGACGCGCTCGACCCGGTACCGGCGGCCGCCGCGATGGTCGGCGCCCTGCACACGATGATCACCCGGCGGGTCAGCGCATTCGACCCCGCGGTGCTCACCGTGGCGCACATCAGCGCCGGGACGACCACCAACGTCATCCCCGAGACCGCCGTGCTCGAGGGCACGGTGCGCACGCTCTCGGAGGAGACGCGCGCGCTGCTGCTCACCGAGATCGAGCAGGTGTGCCGCGGCGTCGCGAGCGCCTACGGGTGCGAGTGCGAGGTCGCGATCGAGGCGGGCTACCCCGTGACGGTCAACGACCCCGAGGTGGCCGAGCGCGTCGCCGACGTCGGGCGCTCGGTGCTCGGCTCGCGCTTCGTCGAGCCGATGCCCGACCCGATCATGGGCTCGGAGGACTTCTCGTACGTCCTCGGGCGCGTGCCCGGCGCGCTGGCGTTCCTCGGCGCCTGCCCCGCCGACGTCGACCCGACGGAGGCGCCGCCCAACCACTCCAACCGCGTCGTGTTCGACGAGGACGCGATGGTCGCGGGCGTCGCCCTGTACTCGGGGTACGTCCTGGAGGCCCTGCGGTCGGGCTGAACGTCCGCCGACGTGCCCGTTCGGGCGAAGGGTCCTCACGCTTCCGGGTCGTCCTAGGGTCGGGCGCGTGGATTCCGCAGGTGCCGTCCTCGCTGCCGCGCAGCACCGCCCGGTGTGCGTCATCGGTCTCGGCCTCATCGGCGGCTCGCTGCTGCGCGCGGCCGCCGACGCCGGGCGCGACGCCTGGGGCGCCTCGGCCTCGACGACCACCGCCGAGAAGGCCGCGGCCGACGGCTACGACGTCGCGACATCCGTCGACGAGGCGCTCGCCCGGGCCGCCACCGAGGACGCCCTCGTGGTCCTGGCGGTGCCGCTGACCGCGCTGGAGGACGTCCTCGCGGCGGTCGCCCGCGAGGCGCCCGGGTGCCGGCTCACCGACGTCACGAGCGTCAAGGGCCCGGTCGCCGACGCCGTCGCCCGCCGCGCGCCCGCCACCCGCTTCGTCGGCGGCCACCCGATGACGGGCACCGAGCTCTCCGGCTGGGACGCGGGCTCGCTGCAGCTGTTCCACGAGAAGGTCTGGGTGGTCGCCACCGAGGACGACGCCGACCTCGAGGTCTGGGTGGACGTCGCCGCGCTCGCGCTGGCGGTGGGGGCCGTCGTCGTGCCGGCGGCCGTCGACGAGCACGACCTGGCCGTCGCCCGGATCTCCCACCTGCCGCACCTGTTCGCCGCGGTCCTGGCGTCCGTCGGCGCCGACGGCGGCGAGCTGGCCCTCGCCCTGGCCGCGGGCTCGTTCACCGACGGCACGCGCGTCGCCGCGACCCGCCCCGAGCTCACGGCCGCGATGACCGAGGGCAACCGCACGGCGCTGCTCTCCTCGCTCGACGACGCGCTGGGCCGCCTCGGCGCCGCCCGCGGCTCCCTGGCCTCCACCGGCGGCCTGCTGGCGACGCTCACCGCCGGCCACGAGGGCCGCACCGCCCTCGACGAGGCCCGCCGGGCCCGCCGCGAGGTGCGCATCGACCTCGAGGGCACGCCCGGTGAGTTCCTCGAGGGCATGCGCGAGCTCGGCCGCACCGGCGGGCGCGTGATCGGCTGGACCGCCGAGGCGCTCGACGCCGCCGACGAGGCGGTGGGCGTCGAGGCCTGATGGGGGTCGACCGTCGAGCCCGGGCCTCAGGCCGGGCGTGACCGGTCGAGCGGCGGCGCGCAGCCCTCGACCAGGGCGTCGAGCGGCAGGCCCAGCTCCCCGGCCAGCGCGGCGACGGTGAAGAACGCCGGCGTCGGCACCCGGCCGGACTCGATCTTGCGCAGGGTCTCGACCGGCATCCCCACCGCGGCCGCGACCGCGGTCATCGAGCGGTCCCCGCGCGCCTCGCGCAGCACCTCGCCGAGGCGGCGGCCCCGGTCGCGCTCCTCGGACGTCAGCGGCACGCGCACCATGCGCGTGATAGTAATACCGGGATAGTTATCCCGAACCATGGAGCGGTGCCGTGATCGAGATCAAGACCCCCGCCGAGATCGAGCTGATGCGCGAGGCCGGTCGGGTCACCGCCGCCGCGCTCGCCGCCGCCCGGGACGCGGCGCAGGTCGGGGTCCGCCTCGACGAGCTCGACGCCGTCGCCGCCGCGGTGATCGCCGACGCCGGCGCCGAGCCCCTGTTCCTGCACTACCGGCCGGGCGGCGCGCCCTACCCCTACCCGGGCGTGACCTGCATCAGCGTCGACGACGCCGTCGTGCACGGCATCCCCGGGCCGTACCGGCTCGGCCCCGGCGACCTCGTCTCGGTCGACTGCGGCGCCCGCGTCCGCGGCTGGAGCGGCGACGCGGCGATCACGTTCACCGTCGGCGAGCACCCCGAGCCCGCGGTCGCGCGCGCCGACCGGGCCCTCGTCGCCACCACCCGGGCCGCCCTCGACGCCGGCATCGCCGCCGCGACGCCCGGCGCCCGGCTCGGCGACGTCGCCCATGCCATCGGCCGGGTCGCCCGCGAGGCCGGCTACGGGCTGATGGCCGACCACGGCGGCCACGGCATCGGCCGCGAGATGCACGAGGCGCCGCACGTCCCGAACGAGGGCCGCCCCGGTCGGGGGATGCGCCTGCGGCCCGGGATCGTCCTGGCGCTGGAGCCCATGCTCATCACCGGCGGCACCGACGCCTACGTCACCGACCCCGACGGCTGGACGCTGCGCACCGCCGACGGCTCGCGGGCCGCCCACATCGAGCACACGGTCGCCGTCACCGAGCACGGCCCCGACGTGCTGACCCGCCTCGCCGTCGCCGCGCCGGCCTGAGGTTGGCCCTAGAACAGCGTGTCGTGCTGCGGCGTCCGCTCCCGGCGGGCGTGCCGGGGACGCCGCGGCGGGGCACCGGCGGCCGTCACCGCCGAGGACACCGGGGGCACCGGGGCCGCCGGGGGCGCGCCAGCCGACCGCCGCGCGTCGACACGGACCCAGTCGCCCCCGGACTCGCCCGCGCGGTACGGCGTGCCGCGGCGCTTGGCCACCACCCCGGACAGCCGCTGGGCGACGACGCCGGCGAGCAGGGCGGGCCCGTCGTCGTAGGCCGGGGAGACCTGGATGCGCGTGGAGCGCGAGAGGTCGAGCCGCGCGAGCGTCGCGCGGCGCTCCTCGAGGGGCCGCGGGTCGAGCGGGACCCCGTAGAGGCGCATGACGTCGTAGACCATGAACACCGCGGGCCGCTCGCGGGCCAGCGCCCGGGCCTTCCCGGCGTCGGACACCGCCAGCCGCTCGCCGAGGGCGTCGGCCGACGGGCTGCCGCCGTCGAGCATCACGGCCTCGCCGTCGAGCAGGCCGTCGGCGACGGCGTCGACCAGGCCCGCGAACTCGGGGAACCGCGCCGTGACGTCCTCGCCGTCGGCGGTCCAGAGCGTGAGCACCCCCTGGTCGACGTCGGCGAGCAGGCGCACGCCCGCCCAGTCGACCTCGTAGCTCCACGCACCCTCGACCGGCAGGTCGCCGGGGACGGGGAGCATCGGACGCACCGGCCCATCGTGCCCCCGCCCACCGACAGGGCCGGGGACCGGGGTTCGGCGCGTCGGCCGCCGTGGCGACTGGGACGACTGGGGCTCCTGCGGCATGCTGGTGTCGACGCAACGACCTGAAGGACGACCTGAGAGGGGCCGACGATGCGCGCGATCTGGACCGGCGCGGTGTCCTTCGGGCTCGTGAACGTGCCGGTGCGGCTCTACGCCGCCACGACGAACCACGACATCCGGTTCCACCAGGTGCACGAGCGCGACGGCGGGCGCATCCGCCAGAAGCGCACGTGCTCGGTCTGCGGTGAGGAGGTGCAGTACTCCGAGATCGCCAAGGGCTACGAGACCGACGACGGCCAGCTGATCATGCTGGACGACGACGACCTGTCGACGCTGCCGGTCGCCACGGGCCACGAGATCGACGTCGTGCAGTTCGTGCCGTCGGACCAGATCGACGCCCTGCTGCTCGACAAGAGCTACTACCTCGAGCCGGAGAACAAGGCGGCCAAGCCCTACGCGCTGCTGCGCGAGGCCCTGCGCGAGACCGACCGCATGGCCGTGGTCAAGGTGGCGCTGCGCCAGCGCGAGACGCTCGCCCTGCTGCGGGTGCGCGACGACGCGATCGTGCTGCAGACGATGCTGTGGCCCGACGAGGTGCGCGAGCCGGACTTCGAGATCCTGCGCACCGAGGTCGAGCTGCGCCCGCAGGAGATGCAGATGGCGTCGTCGCTGGTCGAGAGCCTCTCGGGCGACTTCGAGTCCGACCAGTTCGAGGACTCCTACCGCGAGGCCGTCGCGAACCTCATCGAGTACAAGCGCGAGCACGGCGGCGGGCGCCCGACGCCCGAGGCCGCGCCCGCCGACGAGGGCGACGACATGACCGACCTGCTCACCGCCCTGCGGCGCAGCGTCGAGGCCGCCGGCGGCACGGCCCCGGCCGAGGAGCCGGCCGCGGCGTCCGCCCCCGCGGAGGAGGCCGCGCCGGCGGCCGAGGAGAAGCCGAAGCCCCGCTCGCGCACGAAGAAGACGTCGGAGAAGGCCGAGGAGCAGGCCGCCGAGGAGAAGCCGAAGCGGTCGCGGTCGCGGAAGAAGACCGACGACGACGCCGAGGAGACCGCGCCGAGCAAGGGCCGGCGCAGCAAGAGCGCCTAGTCCAGCCCGGGCTGCTCGGGCACCTCGTAGCCCTGGTCCTCGATCGCGTCGACCAGGGAGCGCACGGTGACTGCGTCGTCGTGCTCCACGTGGACGCTGCGCGCGTCGACGTCGACCTCCACGGTCCGCACGCCGGTGAGCGGGCCGACCGCGCCCTCGATGGCCGACTTGCAGTGGCCGCAGTGGATCTCGGGCACGGACAGGGTGGTGCTGGTCATCGCCAGGCCTCCGTTTCGTCACGGCGGGGTCGGGGGAGCCCCCGGCGTCACCGACACCGTCCTCCACCGAGGGCGGTGCGATACCCCCCGAGGGTACCGTCGACGCGAGGGAGCGCTGCACCACGATGGCCGAGAACGGACAGCTCCAGGGCAGGACGGTCATGTTCCTGGCCGCCAAGGAAGGCACGGAGCAGGTCGAGCTGACCGAGCCGTGGAAGGCGGTCCAGGAGGCCGGCGGCACGCCGGTGCTGGTCTCCGAGACGCCGGGGTCGATCCAGGCGTTCAACCACCTCGACAAGGGCGACCGCTTCGACGTCGACGCCGTCATCACCCAGGTGAAGATCGAGAACTACGACGCCCTCGTGCTGCCGGGCGGCGTGGCCAACCCCGACCTCCTGCGCACGATCCCCGACGTCGTGCAGGTCGTCGGCCAGTTCTTCGCGAACCGCAAGCCGGTCGCCGCGATCTGCCACGCCCCGTGGACGCTCATCGAGGCCGACGTGGTCCGCGGCCGCCGGATGACGTCGTTCCCGAGCATCGCGACCGACCTGCGCAACGCCGGCGCCGAGTGGGTGGACGAGGAGGTCGTCGTCGACCAGGGGCTCGTCACCAGCCGCAACCCCGACGACCTGCCGGCGTTCTGCCGCACGCTGGTCGAGGAGTTCGCGAACGCCCCCACCCCGGCGCACGCGCTGTCCGCCGACGACGCGTGACCCACCGCCGACCGGACCACCGCACGTGGTCCGGTCGGCGTCGTCGCGCGGGCCACACGGACATGGCGACATACTCCCGGCCCATGCGACGACGCTCCGCCCACGCCGTGGCCGCCCTCGGACTCGCGGCGGGCCTCGCGCTCGCGGCGTGCAGCAACGAGCCCCCGGCCGCGCCCGCCGCCTCCCCGGCCCCGCCCGCGAGCCCGGTGCCCACCACCACCGGGCTGCTGGTCCCGGGGGTGCCGACCCAGGGCGTCCGCCCGCCGACCGAGGGGCTCCCGCTGGCCGCCGAGCCGGAGGGCGCGCCGGTCCCCACCACGACGCCGCCGGGCCGGCAGGTCGAGGTCGGGCCCGCGCCCGAGGGCGTCGTCGTCGACCCGGTGACGCGCACCGTCGCCGTCGCCAAGCGCAACCCCAACGAGCTCGTACTGCTCGACGCCGACACCGGCGCGGTCCGCTCCCGTACCCCGCTGCCCGGCTTCGTGCGCCACCTGCAGCTCGCGGGCCCGGGCGGGCCGGTGCTCGTGCCCGTCGAGAGCGCCGACGCGGTCGTCCGCGTCGACCTGCCCGGTGGCACCGCGCAGCCGCCGGTGTTCGTCGGCACCGTGCCGCACGACGCCACCCAGGCACCGAACGGCACGGTGATCGCCGCCGACGAGCTCGGCGGGACGGTGTCGGCGGTGCGGGGCGACCGCGTCGTCACCATGTTCACCGACGCCGTCCAGCCCGCCGGGGTCGCGCCGGTCGGGAACATCGTCGGCATGGTCGACGTCCGCAAGAACACGCTGACCACCTACGACGTGGAGGCGCTGCGGATCCTCGGCGAGGCCCCCGCCGGTGCCGGCCCGACGCACCTCGTCGCGGACCGCCACGGCCGCATGATCGCCACCGACACCCGCGGCAACCAGGTGCTCGTGTTCCAGCCGAACCCGTCGGGCCCGCCCGTGCAGGTCGGGGCGGTCCCGCAGCCCGGCGGGCCCTACGGCATCACGTACGACCCGAACCGTGACCGCCTCTGGGTGGCGTCGTCGGGCACCAACGAGGTCATCGGCTACGACATGACCACCCCGCAGCCGCGCGAGGTCGCCCGGATCGCCACCGTGCAGAACCCCTACACCGTGGGCGTCGACCCCACGACGGGCCGGCTGTTCGTCGCGGGCGTGTCCACCGGTGTCGTGCAGATCGTCGACCCGGAGGCCTGACCTACCCGCCCGTGATGAGGTTCTGCGGGATGTCCTCGTCGTTGCGGATCGCGTCGAAGAACTGTGCGGACTTCTGCTTGTTCCACACCACGCCGCCCGCGACGCTGGTGGACAGGTCGATCGGCACGGTGGTGGTGACCCCGCTGCCGCCCGAGAGCGAACGCATGGCGAAGCCGAGGCTCGCGAGGTTCCAGACGTGGGTGCTGTCGTCCACCGTCAGCGTGCCGATCGCCGAGTCCGCGAACGGGATGATCCGGAACGGGTTGAGCAGCACCGTCGGGCTCGACGCCTCGGAGATCAGCGCGGAGAGGAACTTGCGCTGGTTCTGGATGCGCTGCAGGTCGGCGTTGGGGAACGCGCGGGTGCGCACGAAGCCCAGGGCGTTCGGCCCGTCGAGCTCCTGGCAGCCAGCGGGCAGGTCGATGCCGGCCTTCGGGTCGTCGATCGGCTCGTCGAGGCACATGTTCACCCCGCCGATCGCGTCGACCATCCCCGCGAAGCCCTCGAAGCCGATCTCCGCGTAGTGGTCGATCTCGATGTCCGCGTTCTGCTCGACGGTCTGCACGAGCAGCTGGGGCCCGCCGATCCCGTACGCCGAGTTGAGACGGCCCCGGCCGTGGCCCGGGATGGTGAGGATCGAGTCGCGGGGCAGGCTCGTCAGCGACGTCTGACCGCCGAAGCCGCCGACGTGCACGAGCATCATCGTGTCGGTGCGGCTGCCGTCGACCTCGCCGGTGGAGAGCTGCTGGGCGGCCGCGTCGTCGATGCCGGCGCGGCTGTCCGAGCCGATGATCAGCCAGTTCGTCCCCGAGCTGGCCGAGCCCTCGTACTCGGGGAGCGCGTCGACCCGCGTCATGTGCAGGTCGAGGTAGATCCCGAAGCCGACGACGAACAGCAGCAGCACCGCGAGGACGGCGCCGATGCGCTTGGGCCAGCTCCACCGGCGGCCCCGGCCCGGGCCACGGCCGCCCGGGCCGCCGCGTGACCAGGCCGGGCGCTCGGGCAGGCGCTCGCGCCAGGACGGGCGCGGCGGGGCCTCCTCGCGGACCTCGCGGGCGACGTCGGGGTCGAAGCCGACCTGCGGGTCGCGGTTCCAGTCCGGGGCGCCGACGCGCGTGGGCTGCTGGCGCGGCGCGGCCGTCGCTCCCGGGCCGGCG
>NZ_BAABHO010000040.1:0-59747 GCF_039542135.1 Actinomycetospora chlora | reverse complement strand
CGAGGCCCTCGCCGTGCGCGGGCGGGCGGACGCCGCGCCCGCCCACCTCGCCGTCGCCGCGGCGGGCGCGCGCTGGTGGGGCGTCGAGGTGCACACGGCCATCGCCGCGGCCGTGCTCGCCGAGGTGGCCGACGACCCGGCGGGTGTCCTCGAGGCCCTCGCCCCGACCCGGGCGCCCGGGGTCCGGGCGCTGACCGACGGGCTCGGACTGCTCGCGCCGCGCGTGCTCGAGACGGGCGCGCTGCTCGCGCTCGGGCGCACCGACGAGGCCGCCGACGCGCTCGCGGCGCTGGAGGTCCGGGCGACCGGCCGGTACGCCGTCGACGCCGCCCGGCTGCGGGTGCTGGCCGGGGACGGGGCGCGGTCGGTGGCCGACGCCGGCGTCGAGGGGATCCCCGCGCCGCTCGCCCGCGCGCGCCTGCAGACCGAGATCGGCCGGCGCCTGCTCGCGTCCGGGGAGCGCCGCGCCGGCGTCGACCTGCTGCGCGGCGCCCGGGACACGCTCGCCCGCCTCGGGGCGGCGCCGTGGCGCGCGCGGTGCGAGGAGCTGCTCCACGACGCCGGGCTGACGCCGACCCCGACCGACGGTGCCCTGGGCCTGACCCCGCACGAGGAGGCCGTCGTCGCCCTCGTCGCGCGCGGGCTGACCAACCGCGAGGTCGGGCGGGACCTCTACATCACCCCGCGCACCGTCGCGTACCACCTGTCGAACGTCTACGCGAAGCTCGGCGTGACCTCCCGCCGCGAGCTGGTGCGCCTGCACGGCTGACGACTGGAACCCCGACTGGAAGGTCCGGACGGGGTACCGGGCCCCGCCCCCGACGCACGATCGACGGCGTCGAGGAGGGGGTCCCCATGCAGCTGACGGTCGATCTCCTCCGCGCGTCCGACGGGCGTCTGGAGGGCACCGTGATCACCGAGACCGGCCGGGAGCAACCGTTCTCCGGCACGCTCGACCTGCTGCGGATCCTGGAGGACCTGCAGCCCGAGGGGCCCGCCCCCGGCGCCGACGGGACGTCGCGGTGAAGCCGGCGACGCCGCGCCTCGCCGCGGTCCTCGGCGTCCTGTTCGCCGTCCTGTTCGTGGCGGCGATGCTGACGGTCAACAACGTCCCGCACCTGTCCGACCCGGTCGCCGCCTACGGCGCCTTCTACGACGGCCCCGGCGACACCGTGGTCACCGCCGTCGCGATCTACCTCGTGCCGCTGGCCGGGATCGCGTTCCTCTGGTTCGCGGTCGCGCTGCGCTCGGTGCTCGACGGCCTCGAGACCAGCCCCTCGGCGATGGCCCACGGGCTCAACCTGCTCTCCGGGGTGCTGTTCGTCGCCCTGCTGTTCGCCGGCACGGCCGCGATGGCGACGCCGGTCCTGCTGACCACCATCGGCGGCGGCGCGCCGCTGGACCCGGAGATCGCCCGGGGGCTCTCCGCGCTCGGCTACGGCCTGGTCTTCCTGTTCTCGGTGCGCGGCGCCGGCATGTTCGCCCTGACCACCACGACGCTGCTGCGCGGCGCGGGCGTCATGCCCCGCGGCGCGGCGGTCGTCAGCTACCTGCTCGCGACGTGGCTGCTGCTCACCGCCACCGACCACCCCGCGAGCCTGCTCGTCCTGCCCGCCTGGGTGCTGGTGGTGTCCGTGGTGCTCCTGCGCCACGACCGCCGCGCCCGCGCCACGGCGCCCGGCACGACCCCTTCCCCGCGCGACGCCGTCCCGACTCCGAGGAGCGAGCCATGACCACCACCCCCGAGGCGCCCCCGCGGACGCTCGCGGACATCCCGGGTCCGACGCCGCTGCCCGTCATCGGCAACGCCCGCGACATCGACACGCACGCGCTGGTGCAGAGCATCATGGGGCTCGCCGACCGGTACGGCCCGATCTTCCAGCTGCACACGCCCGGCGGGACGACGTACGTCGTCTCCGGGCTCGAGATGGTCCAGGACCTCTGCGACGACAGCCGCTTCGACAAGCTCGTCGGCACCGGCCAGCGCGAGCTCCGCAAGACCCACACCAGCGCCGGGCTCTTCACCGCGGACACCGCCGACCCGCTCTGGAAGTCGGCGCACGACATCCTGCTGCCCAGCTTCTCGACCTGGGCGATGAAGGGCTACCTCGACCCGATGGTCGACATCGCCCAGCAGCTGATGCTCAAGTGGGAGCGGCTCAACCCCGACGAGCCGATCGACGTGGCGGGCGACATGACCCGGCTGACGCTCGACACCATCGCGCTGTGCGGCTTCGGCTACCGCTTCAACTCGTTCTACCGCGACACCCAGCACCCCTTCGTCGAGGCGATGATGGAGTCGCTGTCGGAGAGCCTCAAGCGCCAGCAGATGCTCCCGGTCCAGGTCAAGCTCCGCCGCGGCGCCCAGCGGCGCTTCCTGGCCAACGCGAGGTTCATGGACGACACCATCGACGGGATCGTCAAGGAGCGGCGGGCGTCCGGGGACCCGGGCACCGACCTGCTCGGGCACATGCTGGTCGGCACCGACAAGCAGGGGAACACGCTGCCCGACCACAACATCGTGGCGCAGTGCGGCACGTTCCTCATCGCCGGTCACGAGACCACGAGCGGGCTCCTGTCGTTCGCGATCCACTACCTGCTCAAGAACCCCGACGTGGTCGCGCGCGCCCAGGAGGAGGTCGACCGCGTGCTGGGCGCCGACCCGTCCGTGGCGCCGACCGTCGCGCAGGTCGGCAAGCTCGGCTACGTCCGCCAGATCCTCGACGAGACGCTGCGGCTGTGGCCGACGGCCCCCGCGTTCACGCGCCAGGCCCGGACCGCGGGCGAGACGGTCGGTGGGTACGGCCCGTTCGACCCCGGGACGGGCATCGTCGCGCTCACGCCGATGCTGCACCGGCTGACCGAGGTGTGGGGCCCCGACGCCCGCGAGTTCAACCCCGACCACATGGCCCCGGAGCGCCTCGACGCCCTGCCGCCCAACGCCTACCGGCCCTTCGGCTCCGGGCAGCGGGCGTGCATCGGGCGGCAGTTCGCGCTGCAGGAGGCGGTCCTGGTGCTCGGCATGGTCCTGCAGCGCTTCGAGCTGGTGGACCACGCGAACTACCAGCTGAAGATCAAGGAAGCGCTGACGATCAAGCCCGACGGGCTCACGATCACCGTCCGTCCCCGCGAGGGGCGGACGTGGGGAACGGCCGCGCGGCCGGCGGCCGTGGCCGCGGCCGAACCGCGCCCCGCGACGCTGCCCGTCGCGCGCGCCGACCGGCACGGGACGCCGCTGCTCGTGCTCTTCGGCTCGAACCTCGGCGCCGCCGAGGACCTCGCCACCCGCATCGCCCGCGACGCCGGCGACCGCGGCTACACCGCCCGCACCGCCCCGCTCGACGACGCCGCCGGCGAGCTGCCGACCGAGGGCGCGGTGGTCGTCGTGACCTCGTCGTACAACGGCGAGCCGCCGGACAACGCCGGGCGGTTCTGCGCGTGGCTGGACACCCCGGCCGCGTCGGCGGCCGGCGTCCGCTTCACCGTGTTCGGCTGCGGCAACCGCGACTGGGCCGCGACCTACCAGGCGGTGCCGACGCGCGTCGACGCCGGCCTCGAGGCCCGCGGCGGTACGCGCGTGTACCCGCGCGGCGAGGGCGACGCCCGCGGGGACTTCGACGCGCAGTTCGAGGACTGGTACGGCGGCCTGTGGGACGCCCTCGGCACGGCGCTGGGCCTCGACGCGTCGGCGACCGCGACGTCCGGCGGCGGGCCGCGGCTGTCGGTGGTGCTCGAGCAGCGCCGCACCGCGAGCCCCGTCCTGCAGTCCTACCGGGGCCAGGCGGCGACGGTGCGGGTCAACCGCGAGCTCACCGCGCGGGCCGGCACCCCGGGCGGGCGCTCCGTGCGCCACCTCGAGATCGCCATGCCCGCCGGCACGACGTACGCCACGGGCGACCACCTGGGCGTCCTGCCCCGCAACCCGATCGGCCTGGTCAACCGCGTCATCGCCCGCTTCGGGCTCGACGGCGGCCAGTACGTGACGCTCACCGCGCAGGGCAGCGCACCGACCCACCTGCCCGTCGGCGAGCCCTACCCGCTGCTCGCGATCCTCGCCGGCTCGGTCGAGCTGCAGGACGTCGCGAGCCGCGCCGGGCTCGCCGCCGTCGCGGCCGCGATGCCGGCGGGGCCGGAGCGCGACGAGCTCGCCGCGCTCGCCGGGTCCGACGACGCCGCGAAGGAGCGCTACCGGGAGACGATCGCCAAGCCGCGGCGCACGCTGCTCGAGGTGCTCGAGGCCCACCCCGACGCGGACCTGCCGTTCGCGGCGTTCCTCGACCTGCTGCCGCCGCTGCGCCCGCGCTTCTACTCGATCTCGTCGTCGCCGCAGGTGTCGTCGGAGGTCGCGCTGACCGTCGGCGTGCTCGAGGGCCCGGCCCGGTCGGGGGACGGCGCGACCTTCCGCGGCGTGTGCTCCGGCCACCTCGACGGCGTCCCCGAGGGCGGCACGGTGTTCACGTTCGTGCGGAGCCCGTCCATCGCGTTCCGGCCCCCGGAGAACCCCCACGTGCCGATGATCATGGTGGGCGCGGGCACCGGCATGGCGCCGTTCCGCGGCTTCCTGCAGGAGCGCGAGTCGCTGCGGGCGAAGGGCGTGCCGATCGCCCGGTCGCTGCTGTTCCTGGGCTGCCGCGACCCCGAGGACGACCTCCTCTACGCGGACGAGCTCGCCGCGTACGAGAAGGCCGGGGTGGCGACGCTGTACCCGGCGTACTCGCGGGTGTCCGGCTACCCGTACCGCTACGTCCAGCACGCGCTCGAGGGCGCCGCCGACGCGGTGTGGGAGGCGATGCAGGCCGACTCCGTGGTCTACGTGTGCGGCAACGCCTCGACCATGGCGCCGGGCGTGCGGGCGGCGCTGGTCGCGGTGTTCCGGGCGAAGACCGGCGCCGGCGAGGCCGACGGGGAGGCCTGGCTCGCCGGGCTGCGCTCGTCGAACCGCTACCTCGAGGACATCTGGGGCGAGACCGCGGTCGTCTGACGGCACCGGCGCAGCAGACGGGCCCCTCCGGTCGACCGGAGGGGCCCGTCGTGCGTGCGGGTGCCTGCGGGTCAGGCGTCGAGGTCGGTGGCGAGGAGCTCGGCGAGGGCGTCGACGCTGGCCTGCGCGCCGTCACCGTCGTCGCCGGCGGCGGTCAGCGTGACCTCCTGCCCGCCGCGGACGCCGAGCCCGAGCACCGAGAGCATGCTGCGCGCGTCGGCGGACGAGCCGTCCGGGGTGCCGATGGTGACCTTGACCGGCTGGCTCGCGGCCGCCCGGCAGAACACCGCGGCGGGGCGGGCGTGCAGCCCGATCGGGGTGGCGACGACGACCTGGCGGGAGATCACGGCGTGCTCCTGTCCGGAGGTGGGGGCGGGGTTCGCGGTGCTGACGGGGCTCTGCGGGCTCACGCGGTCACCGCCACGGTGGCGGCGGGGGTGGCCTCGACCGGCGCCGTGCCGGCTGCGCCGTCCGGGCCGGCCGTGGCGCGGGGCCGGCGGTGGGCGAAGGACTTCAGGACGACCACCAGGGTGGTGGCGACCAGCGTCCCGGCGACGACCGCGGCGAGGAAGCCGAGCGGGTTGCCCATGAGCGGCACCACGAACACGCCGCCGTGCGGGGCGCGCAGGGTGGCGCCGAAGGCCATCGACAGCGCACCGGTGACGGCGCCGCCGGCCATGATCGACGGGATGACGCGGAACGGGTCGGCCGCGGCGAACGGGATCGCGCCCTCGGAGATGAACGAGGCGCCGAGCAGCCAGGCCGCCCGCCCGTTCTCGCGCTCCACCTCGCTGAACAGCGACTTCCGCACCACGGTGGCCAGCGCCATCGCCAGCGGCGGCACCATGCCGGCGGCCATCACCGCGGCCATGATCGTCAGGGCGGTCGCCGACGGGGTGGTGAGGCCGGCGACGGCGAACGTGTAGGCCGCCTTGTTGACCGGGCCGCCCATGTCGAAGCACATCATCAGGCCGAGCAGCAGGCCGAGCAGCACCGCGTTGGTGCCGGACAACCCGTTGAGCCAGCTGGTGAGGCCGTCCGTGGCGGCGGCGATGGGGCGGCCGACCACCACGTACATCAGCAGGCCGACGACGGCCGAGGACAGCAGCGGGATGACGACCACCGGCATGATCCCGGCCAGCGCCCGCGGCACCCGCCACGTCTTGATCCACATGACGAGCCCGCCGGCGACGAAGCCGGAGACGAGGCCGCCGAGGAAGCCGGCGCCGGTGGTCACCGCGACGGCGCCACCGACGAAGCCGGGGACGAGCGCCGGGCGGTCGGCCATCGCGTAGGCGATGTAGCCCGAGAGCACCGGGACCAGGAAGCTGAACGCGGCCGAGCCGATGCCGAAGGCGAGCGCGCCCCAGGCGGTGATCGAGCCGACGTCGAAGCCGTTGGACAGGATCGTCTCGTAGAGCGGGGCGTCCTCGGGCAGGTTGATCTGGTAGCCGCCGAGGGCGAAGCCCAGGGCGATCAGCAGGCCGCCGGCGGCGACGAACGGGATGACGAAGCTGACGCCGGTCATCAGCCAGGCGCGGACCCGCGACGCGGCGCCGGGGCCGGCCGGCGCCTTGGCCCCGGCCGGGGTGGCCGCGGCCGGGGTGCCCGCGGGGGCGGTGGCGGGCGCGTTCGCGGCGGCCTCCTCGGCCTGGGTGATGAGCCCGGGGGCGCCGGAGATGGCCTTCTTGACCCCGACCTGGAGGAGGGGGAGGTGGGCGAACCGGTCCTTGTCGCGGACCTCGACGTCCGCGGCGAAGATCGCGGCGTCGGCCTCGGCGAGCTGCGCCGCGGTCAGCGGGGTCGAGCCGGCCGAGCCCTGGGTCTCCACCGTGATGGTGTGCCCGGCCTCCTCGGCGGCGACCTCGAGGGCCTCGGCGGCCATGTACGTGTGGGCGATGCCCGTCGGGCACGCGGTGACGGCGACGATCTTCACGCCGACACCTCCTTCGCGATGAAGTCGGCGGCCTCGGCCGCGTCGGTGGCGGACCGCAGGGTGTCCTTGAACGACGACCGCACGAGGCGGCGGGCGAGCGCCGCGAGGACGGTCATGTGGTCGTCGCCGCCGCCCGCGGGCGCGGCGATGAGGAAGACGAGGTCGGCGGGGCCGTCCTCGGCGCCGAAGTCGACGCCGGTGGCGCTGCGGCCGAAGCCCAGGGTCGGCACGGTGACCGCGGCGGAGCGGCAGTGCGGGATGCCGATGCCGCCGTCCAGGCCGGTCGGCATCTGGGCCTCGCGGGCCTCGATGTCGGCGAGGAACTGCTCGAGGTCGGTGACGCGGCCGGCGGCGACGAGGCGCTCGGCCAGCGCGCGCACCGCGGTGCGGCGGTCGGCCGACGGCAGGTCGAGGTCGACGAGGTCGCTGGTGATGAGGGCGGTGCTGCTGGTGGTCATGCTGCCTCTCCGGTGAGGTCGAGGGACTCCTCCGGCGCGGTCGCCGGTGTGACGGGCGGGAGGTCGGCCGGGCCGGGCACCGCGGTGCCGGGCAGTCCGACGGCGGCGGCCCCGCAGGCCACCGCGTGCACGAGGGCGTCGGCCGGGGACGCGCCGGACGTGCGGGCGATCAGGTAGCCGGCCAGGGTCGAGTCGCCGGCACCGACGGTGCTGCGCACGGTCACCGGGGCGCCCGCGCAGTGCCAGACGCCCTCGGCGGCGGCGACGAGGGCGCCGGCCGCCCCCATGCTCACGAGCACCGTGCCGACGCCGCCGGCGCGCAGGTCGGCGGCGGCCGCGAGCACGTCGGCCAGGCGGGGCAGGGGGTGACCGACGAGCTCGGCGAGCTCGGCGACGTTGGGCTTGACGAGGTCGGGCCCGGCGGCGACGGCGGCGGCGAGCGCGGGCCCGCTGGTGTCGACCGCGACGCGGGCCTGCCCGCGCCGGGCGGCCAGGACGAGGCGGGCGTGCAGGTCGTCGGGGGCGCCGCGCGGGACGCTGCCCGCGGTGACCACCCAGGCGGCCGGCGCGGCGTGCGCGGCGACGGTGTCGACCAAGGCGTCCACCTCGTGGTCGGCCAGCTCGACGCCGGGCTCGTTGACCTTCGTGGTGGTGCCGTCGGCCTCGACGAGGGCGGTGTTGACCCGCGTGACGCCGCGCGCCGGCGTGCTGACCGGCGGGATGCCCGCCGCGCGCAGCAGGTCCGCGAGCTCGCCGGTGCCGCCGGGCATCACCGCGAGCGTCGGGTGCCCGAAGCGGGCGAGGACGCGGGAGACGTTGACGCCCTTGCCGCCCGGGTCGACGCGGTGGGCGGTGGCGCGCAGCACCGCGCCGCGGGTCAGCTCGTCGATCTCGACGGTGCGGTCGATGCTCGGGTTCGGGGTGACGGTGACGATCGTGGTCACGCGATCACCAGCTCGGGGCCGGCGGCGCGCAGGGCGTCGGGGGCGTCGGGGTGGTCGGCGGCGAGGCGGCCGTCGGTGACGAGCGTGTCGACCATGTCGAGCGTCGCGAAGCGCGAGAACGAGTCGGCGCCGTACTTGCTGGCGTCGGCGACGACGATGCTGCGCGCGCCGGCCCGCAGCATCGCGCCCTTCACCGCGGCCTCCGCGACGTCCGGGGTGGTGAGGCCCCGGTCCACCGAGAAGCCGTTGGCGCCGAGCACGGCGACGTCGACGTTGACGCTCTCGAGGGTCTGCAGGGCCCAGCGGTCGACCGCGGACAGCGTCGTCCCGCGGACGCGGCCGCCGATCATGTGCACGGTGATGCGGTGCCGTCCGGCGAGCAGCGAGGCGATCGGGAGGGCGTTGGTGACGACGGTCAGCGCGACGTCGTCGGGCAGCAGCGCGGCCATGCGGGCGGTGGTGGTGCCCGCGTCGAGCAGGATCGTGGAGGCGGTGCCGAGCTCGGCGACCGCGGCCTTCGCGATGCGGTCCTTCTCCTCCTGGTGCGTGACGTCGCGCTGGGCGACGCCCGGCTCGGCCTCGAGGCGCCCGGCCGCGATCGCCCCGCCGTGCACCCGCTGCAGCAGCCCCTGGCGCTCGAGGGCGGTCAGGTCGCGACGGATCGTCTCGGTGGTGACCCCGAGCTCGGCCGCGATCGCGGTGACCTCGAGGCGCCCGAGCTCCTGGGCCCGGCGGACCAGGACCTGGTGTCGCTCCGCGGCGTACATGCCCGATCACCTCCGTTCCTGTGTGGTTCTGGTTGGAATCTTGTGGTTTTGCCTGTGGACTGTCAAGGGGTTCGGTGCGTAGCGTTCACGATGAAGCCACCGAGAACCACACATCCGGACACACATCCGGACCTGACCGGGCAACCGCCGGGGACGAGGAGTCGACGATGAGCACCACCGGGACGCGTGAGCAGCAGGCCGGCACCGTTCCCCTGCGGGGCACCCCGGCGAGCGCCGGCGCCGCCGTGGGTCCCGTGGTGCGCGTGCCGGAGCCGCTGGGCGAGCCGCCCGCCGGTCCCGCCGTGCCCGCGGAGCGCCGGGAGGACGAGGCCGCGCGGATCGCGCCCGCCGCCGCCGCGGTCGGCGCCCGGCTGATGGCGCTGGGCGGCCGCCCGGGTCTCGCCCCGGACGTGGCGAACGTGCTGTTCGCGACCTCGATGATGGCCGAGGACCCGGCGCTGCTCGACGCGGCGACCGCGCAGGTCCGCGAGCACGGGACGCCCCCGGCGCGCGCGGTGTACGAGGCGGCGGCCGGGTTCGTCGCCGCGCTCCAGGCCGCGGGCGGCTACATGGCCGAGCGCGCCGGCGACGTCGTCGACGTCCGCGACCGCGTCGTCGCCGAGCTGCTCGGCGTGCCCGCCCCGGGCGTCCCGCTCCTGGAGGGGCCCTCGGTGCTCGTGGCCCGCGACCTGGCCCCCGCCGACACCGCCACCCTCGAGCCGGGCACCGCCCTCGCGCTCGTCACCGAGGAGGGCGGCCCCACCAGCCACACCGCGATCCTCGCCCGCTCGCTCGGCGTGCCCGCCGTCGTCGGGTGCCGCGGCGCCGCGGGCCTCGCCGAGGGCGAGCTCGTCCGCGTCGACGGGGCGGCCGGCACGGTCGAGCCCGTCGACGCGGGCACGGCGGTCGGCGCGGACCGCGCGGCGTCGGGCCCGACGACCGTCGGCGGCCCGGTCACCACCACCGACGGGCACCGCGTCGCGATCGTCGCCAACATCGCCGAGGCGGGGGACGCCGAGCGCGCGGCCGGCGTGGGCGCCGAGGGCGTCGGCCTGCTGCGCACCGAGCTCACGTTCCTCTCGGCGGCGACCGAGCCCGCGCCCGCCGCCCAGCGCGCCGGCTACGCGGCGACCATGGCCCCGCTGCGGGGGCGGCCGGTGACGGCACGCACCCTCGACGCCGGGGCCGACAAGCCGGTGCCGTTCCTGCACATGGCGCCCGAGCCCAACCCGGCGCTCGGCGTGCGGGGGCAGCGGGTGTTCGACCAGGGCACCGCCGACCACGACGGTGTGCTCGACCGCCAGCTCGCCGCCCTGGTCGGGGGTGCCGCCGACGCCGGGGTCCGGCTCAAGGTGATGGCGCCGATGATCGCGACGGCCGGCGAGGCCGCGCGGTTCGTCGCCCGCGCCCGCGCGGCCGGCGCCGACGAGGTCGGCGTGATGATCGAGGTGCCGGCCGCGGTGCTGGGCGCCCGCGAGCTGCTCGCCGAGGTCGACTTCGTCTCGGTGGGCACGAACGACCTCACCCAGTACCTCTTCGCCGCCGACCGGCAGTCCGGCGCCCTCGCCGGCCTCAACGACCCCTGGCAGCCGGCGCTGCTGCGCCTGCTCGACCAGCTCTGCCGCGAGGCGGCGCTGTCGGCCACCCCCGTCGGGGTGTGCGGGGAGGCGGCCGCGGACCCAGACCTCGCGGTCGTCCTCGTGGGGCTGGGCGTGACGTCGCTGTCGGCGTCCCCCGCGGCGCTGCCCGCCGTGGCGGCGCGGATCGCGGCGCTCGACCTGGAGGCCTGCCGTCGCGCCGCGGGCGCGGCCCTCGCGGCCCCGGACGCGGCCGCGGCCCGCGCGGCCGCCCGCGGGGTCGGCTGACCGGCGTCAGGCCTCGAGCCCGACGGCCTCCTCGTCGTCGGGCTCGAGGTCCTGCGCCAGCAGGGCGGCCAGGACGTCGAGGCTCGCGTCCGCACCCGCTTCGTGCTCGTCGGCGGTCAGCGTGACCTCCTGCCCGGCGGTCACCCCCAGCCCGACCACGCCGAGCACGCTGCGGGCCTGGGCCGAGCGGCCGTCGGCGACGACGAGGTGGACCCGCGCGGGCTGCGCGCGGGCCGTGGTGGCGAAGCGGCCGGCGGCCTCCTCCCCGAGCCCGTGCGGAGACGCGACGACGACGGTGCGGCTGGGCATGGCTCCTCCTGCGACGACGATCCGTGGAGGCTGTCCCGCGCGGCCCCCTGCGGGGAACCCTCCACGGCCGACATCACCCCGTGACGCGCTCCCGCAGCGTCGCGACGCCCGGCCCGTCGAGCTCGTCGAGGTGCGCCGGACGCCCGGCCATGACCATGACGAGGGCGAGGGTCGGGCCGGTCACGAGGGGGCCGTCGCCGGTGGCGAACGGGCCGTCGGTGGCCTCGAGGCGCAGCCCGGAGCTGACCGTCTTCCCGGCGACCGTGAAGTCGCGGCTCGCGACGAAGGCCGCCACCGGCGTCGTGACGGAGGCGGGCGGGGTGCGCTGCAGGCCGAGCGGGCGCCGGATGTCCTCGGCGTGGACCACGACCTCGCCGAGCCACGCCGCGGTCGGCCCCCACGTCGACGTCGTGCTGCCGACGACCGCGCGGAAGCGCTCGAGGGTCTCGGTGGGCGTCGCGCCGCGGTGCTCGGCGAGGCGGCGGTCGTTGTGGAGGTCGACGTCGAACCGGGCGCCGAGCACGCTGCGCAGCCAGCGCCACGGGCCGACGCTGGCCGCGGCGGTGAGGTGGGCGACGGTCTCCTCGACGGTCCAACGGCCGCACAGCGAGCGGGTGGCCCACTGCTCCGGCGTGAGGCCGGCGAGGTCGTCGGCGAGCGCGGCGCGCTCGGTGCGGGCGGCGGTCCAGAGGTCGTCGGTCGTCACCGTCATCGTCGCTCCTCCTGGTGCGGGGTGTCGGAGGTGGGACGGGCGCCGGCGCCGGGAGTCATCGCTCCGGCCCGAGGACCAGGTCGAGGTGCGCCTCCAGCACGGCGAGGGCGTGCCCGCCGTCGAGGTGCCCGCCGAGCACGTGGACGGCCAGGCCCTCGGCGAGGGAGAGCAGGCCGGTGGCCGCGGCCTCGGGGTCGAGCGCCGCCACGCCGGCGGTCCGGGCCTCGTGCGCGATCGCGGCCCGCATCCCGCGGGTGTCGTCTCGCAGGCGGACCGCGACGTCGGGGCGGGCGGCGGCGTAGGCGTGGAACGCGACCGCCACCCGGCCCTCGAGCTCCCGGGCCGCGTCGAGGGGCAGGAGCTGCACCAGCAGGGTCCGCACGCGCGCCCGGGGCGTGGCACCGACCTCCTCGGCGTCCAGCCGGGCCGCCACCCGCGCCGCCACGACGTCGAGGGCGAAGACCATCATCTCGTCCTTCGTGCGGAAGTAGTGCTGCACCATGCCCGCGGTGACCCCGGCCTCGGCGGCGACGTGGCGCAGGCTGACGTCCATCAGCCCGCGCTCGGCGGCCACCCGCAGCAGGGCGTCGGCGAGCAGGGTCCGGCGCTCGTGGTGGTCGACCAGCTTCGGCACGGCGCCAGTGTGTCACGTTGCACCCGCAATGCCACCTCGTTTACGTTGCACCTGCAACGCGACAGGAGGACCGCGATGACGACGCTCCCGCTCGACCGCCCGGACCCGGTGACCCCGCCCGGCTACGCGGACCTCGCCCCGGTGGCCCGGGTGACTGCCGCCGACGGCGGGCCGGCATGGCTGGTCACGGCGTACGACCTGGTGGCCGCCGGCCTCACCGACCCCCGTCTCGGGCTGGTGCCGCCCGGCGTGACCGTCGACGAGCGCGCCTCGCTCTTCCGCGACGGTCCCGAGCACGACCGGCTGCGCCGCCTCGTGGCCCGCGCCTTCACCGCCCGTCGGGTCGAGCGGCTCCGGCCGCGGGTCGAGGCGATCGTGCGGGAGCGCGTCGCGGCGCTGGTGGCGGCCGCGACCACGCCCGGCGCGCCCGTCGACCTCGTCGACGTCCTCGCCGCCCCGCTGGCGGTGGCGACGCTCGGCGAGTTGCTCGGCGTCACCCTGCACGAGCGGTTCCGGGTGCTGGTCGAGGACGCGCTCGGCGCCGACCTGGGCGACCCCGGTGCGGAACGGGTGTGGGGCGCGCTCACGGGCTTCACCGCGGAGCTGGTGGCCGCGGCGCGCGCGGAGCCGCGGGAGGACCTGCTCTCGGCGCTGGTCGCGGTCCGTGACGCCGAGGACGGCCGGCTGTCCGACGGCGAGCTGGTCGCCCTGGTGACCGCGCTGCTCGCGGCGGGCGTGCTGACGGTCCGCAGCGGGTTGGCGGTGGCCGTGGTCCACCTGCTGCGCGACGGCGCCCTGGCCGGGCTGGCGGAGCGTCCCGGGGCCGAGGTCGCGGCGGTGGTCGAGGACCTGGTCCGGCGGATGGGCGTCGAGGTGTTCCCGCGGTGGGCCCAGCAGGACCTGGAGCTCGGCGGGGTCGCGATCGCGGCCGGCGAGCGGGTGCTGCTGCGGATCGAGGCGGCCAACCACGACCCGGCCCGCACCGGCCCGCACCTGGGCTTCGGACGCGGCCCGCACCACTGCCTCGGGGCCGCGCTCGCCCGCCTCGAGGTCACCGCGGCGCTCGTCGAGCTCTCCCGGGCCGCGCCGGGCCTGCGGCTCGCCGTCCCCCTGGCCGAGGTGCCCTGGCACCGCGGCGAGGTCGACTCCGGGCCGCTCGCGCTGCCGGTGCTCGTCGACGGCTGACGGTCAGGCCCGCCGGCGGGTGGGGGCCGCGGCGGCGACGTGCCCGAGCTCGGCGGACATCGCCGCGGTGGTCTCGAGCAGCGCGACCGCGACCTCGTCGACCACCGCGTCGGTGGCCTCGCGGGCCGGCAGGGCCAGTGCCACCACCAGCGGCAGCGACTCGCCGGTGGTGAACACCGGCGCGGCCAGCGACGCGACCCCCGGGACGACCCCGCCCGAGGTCAGCGCGTAGCCGCGACGGCGGACCTCCTCGACGATCCGGGCCACCTCGCGGTCCGAGCGCTCCTCGTCGGCGGCGCTCGCGACCTGGGCGCGCACCACCGGCGCGGTGAGCGTCGCGGGGAGGTGGGTGAGGTAGACCCGGCCCACCGACGAGGCGAGCATCGGCATCGTCGCGCCCACGCGGACGGTGATCGGCAGGGCGTACGAGCCGTAGTCCCACCGCACGATCACCGGGCCGGCGTCGCCCCACACCGCGAGGTTGACGGCGTGGCCCGTGCGGTCGCGCAGGCCGGGGATGTACTCCGAGACCAGGCCGACCTCGTCCATGCGCCGCAGCGACTCCGCGCCGAGCCGGCGCAGCGCCGGGCCCATGTCGTAGAGCCCGGTGCTGCGCGACTGGGCGACGAGGCCCGCCCGCCCGAGGCTGACCAGGTAGCGGTGGGCCTTGCTCGCCCCCATGCCGCTGGCGTGCGCGATCTGGGTGAGGCTCATCGGGCCCGCGCCCTGCTCGAGCGCGGTGAGCACGGTCATCGCGATCTCGACCGACTGGATGCCCTGCCGCGACGCGCCCGGGTCGTCGTCGTCCGTCCCGGCGCGCGCCACGGCCCCGACCCTAGTCACGCGTCGACGGGCTCCCGGACGGTGCTGCGGGCCCGGATCTCCGGCACCGCGGCGGCCAGCAGCGCCCCGAGCACGCCCGGGATGGCGAAGAGGTAGAAGTTCCACGCCACGCCGAGCCCGGAGGACAGGATCGCGGCGCCCATGAGCGGGCCGACGATCGCGCCGAGCCGCCCGATCGACAGCGCCCAGCCGATGGCGCGCCCGCGCAGCTCCGGCGGGTGGTGACCGACGATGAAGGCGTTGGTGAGCACCTGCGAGCCGATGAGCCCGAGGCCGCCGACGAACATCAGGAGGAACAGCAGGCCCAGCGCCGGGCGGGCGCTCATGACGAGCAGGCTCGCGGCGCCGGCCAGGAACGCGACCGCGACGACGGGCTTGATCCCGACGCGGTCGGCGATGCGGCCGCCCGCGACCATCCCGACGCCGGCGCCGACCCACAGGGCCGCGGTCTGCAGCAGCGAGGACCCGAGCGAGTAGCCGGCGGTCTGCATGATCGTCGGGAGCCAGGTGCTGATGCCGAACACCAGCAGCAGGCCGCAGAACGACATCGCCCAGAACAGCAGCGTGGCGCCGCGGACGCCGGGGGCGAGCAGCGGGCGCAGCCCCAGCAGGTCGCCGCGGGACCGGCCGCCCGACTCCTCGTGCACCGGGCTCTCCGGGAGCATGCGCAGCGCGAGCGGGAGCAGCACCAGGGCCGGGGCGGCGCCGATGACGTAGATCCAGCGCCAGCTCCCGCCGGTCAGCAGGGCCGCGCCGAGCAGCGGCGCGAGCAGGGCGCCGGCCGCGTAGCCGGACATCATGATCCCGACGTTGCGGGCGCGGCGCTCCGGAGCGGAGAGGTCGGCGACGTAGGCGGTCACCGTCGGCAGCACGATGCCCAGCCCGACGCCCACGGCCAGGCGGGCCGCCCCGAACAGGGCGAAGGTCGGCGCGATCGCGCAGACCAGCATCCCGAGCGAGAACAGGGCCGCGCCGCCCAGCAGGAGGCGGCGGCTGCCGGCCCGGCGGATGGTCGCCGCGCAGACAGCGGCGCCGAGCAGCATCCCGATCGCCACCAGTGACCCGACGGTGCCGGCCGCGGCCTTGTCGGCGCCGATCGCGCCGTCCTTGAGCAGGGAGGGGACGGTCACGCCGTAGCAGGCGAGGTCGTAGCCCTCGAGCGCGGCGAAGCCCGCCGACAGGACGAGGACGAGGCGCTCGGTGGCGCGGGTGGGTGGGGCGGTCGGGGATGTCGGCACGGTGTCTCCTGGCGGCGTCGGCGGGGATCAGTGGACGAGAGCGGGCGCGCCGAGATCGGCGGCGAACGCGCGGGCGAGGGCGTCGGCGGCGGCCGGGTCGCCGGCCGTGCCGTAGACGTAGAAGTCGGGCCGGACGGCGACGGCCACGGCGCCGTGGGCCGCGAGCCAGGCGAGGTGCGTGCCCTCGGCGTCGACCACGAGGCCGGCGGGCGCCGGCCCGTCGGGGAGCAGCGGAACGACGCGGACCCCGGCGTCGGCGAGGGCGCCGGCCAGGGCGTCGTCGAGGCTCACCCGCCGGGCGTCGAGCAGGAGGTGCGCCCCGGCCCCGACGACCTGGTCGAGCCGGTCGCGGCGGGTGCCGTCGTCGACGATGCCTTGCACCATCAGCTCCCCGGCGCCGGGCGAGGGGACGACCAGGCCCTCGACCAGACCCGGGAAGCGGATCTTCTCCGGGTGCTGGTCGGCCGCGCGCCGCGCGAGCAGGACGCGGTCGCGCTCGGCGGCTGCCGCGGGGTCGCGCACCGTCTGCTGGCGGCCCAGCTCGATGCCCTTCTCGATCACCGCGCGGACGTGGGGCTCGCGCTCCTGCTGGTAGGTGTCCAGCACGTCGTCCTCGAGACGACCGCGCAGGACCGCGTCGAGCTTGAAGGCGATGTTGGCGGCGTCGCGGATGCCCGAGCACATGCCCTGGCCGAGGAACGGCGGCATCTGGTGGGCGGCGTCGCCGGCGAGCAGCGTGCGCCCCACCCGCCACCGGTCGGTGACCAGGGAGCGGAACGTGTAGGTGGCGACGCGGATGAGCTCGGCGTCGTCGGGGGAGAGCCAGCGCCGGGTGCGGGCCCAGACCTTGTCCGGGTCGCGCTCGACGGCGAAGTCCTCCACCGAGTCGAGCATGTAGCTGAACCGGTGGTGGGCGGGCCCCAGCGAGATGATCGAGGTCGGGCCGGCCGGGTCGCCGACCTGGCGGGCCGTCGGCACCGCCGGGGCCGCGGCGGGGTCGCGGAAGCGGAAGTCGCAGACCATCCACGGCTCGGAGAAGCCGTAGTCGTCCATGGTCCGCCCGAGCGCGCCGCGCACGAAGCTGTTGCCGCCGTCGCAGGCGATCACCCACCGCGCGCGGACGGCCTGCCCGCCGCCGACCGCCAGCTCGACGTGGTCGGCGTGCTCGACCAGGCCCGTCACGGGGCTGGAGAGCCGGACGTCGACGCCGGCGGCGCGCACGCGCTCGTCCAGCGCCGCCTCGAGGTCGGGCTGGTACATCATGTACCACTCCGCCCAGCCGCTGCGGCCGCTCGTGGCGAAGTGGTGCTCGATGAGCAGCTCGCCCGCGGCGTTCCGCCACTCGTAGTTGTGCTGCACGTGGATCCGCGGCAGCAGCTCCTCGGCGATCCCCAGGCGCGCGAACGTCCGCATCGTCTCGTCGTCGAAGATCGCCGCCCGCGGCAGGTTGTAGAGCCCGGCGTAGCGCTCCAGCACGACGACGCGGTGCCCGGCGGCACCGAGCAGCGCCGCGGTGACCATCCCGACCGGGCCGTAGCCCACGACGGCCACGTCGACCGTCCTGTCGGCGTCGTCGGTCTCGATCATGCGTTCTCCTCCTGTGAGGTTTGACACCGCCGAACCGTAGGATTCATCATTGAGTAAGTCAATGCACGATGGTGAAAACAGGAGCGAGGGCAGGATGCGGACGATCGGCCTGGAAGAGCACTTCGTGACCCCGGAGCTCGCGCCCTACGGGGCGGGGACCGCGACGATCGCGGAGCCCCACGTCTGGGAGGAGATGTCGCGCCGGCTCACCGACCTCACCGGCGCCCGGCTCGAGCGCATGGACGCCGCCGGGCTCGACGTCCAGGTGCTCTCGCTGAACTCCCCGGGACTGCAGGCCGAGCCGGACGCCGCGCTCGCCGTCTCCCGCGCCGCCGCGGTGAACGACCTGCTCGCCGGCACGATCGAGGCGCACCCCGATCGCTTCGCCGGGTTCGCCGCACTGCCGCTGCAGGACCCGCAGGCCGCGGCGAAGGAGCTCGAGCGCTCGGTGACCCAGCTCGGGCTGCGCGGCGCGCTGGTCAACGCCCACACCCACGGCCGCTACCTCGACGACCCCGAGCTGCGGGTCGTGTGGGAGTACGCGCAGGGCCTCGACGTGCCGCTCTACCTGCACCCGGCCAACGGCGTCGACGCCGCCCACGTGCTCTCGGGGCACCCCGAGCTGATCGGGCCGATGTGGAGCTGGGGCACCGACACGGCCTCGCACGCGCTGCGGCTGATCTTCGGTGGCGTGTTCGACGACTTCCCCGAGGCGAAGCTCCTGCTCGGGCACATGGGCGAGGCGCTGCCCTTCACGCTGTGGCGCCTCGACTCGCGCTGGGACTTCCACGCCCACCACGGCATCGAGCTGGCCCGCGGCCGCCCGTCGGAGTACCTGCGGCACAACCTCTACATCACGACCAGCGGGGTGTGCTCCGCCGCACCGCTGCTGTGCTCGCTGCTCGCCCTGGGGTCCGACCACATCCTCTTCGGCACCGACTACCCGTTCGAGGAGATGGACGTCGCCACGGAGTTCCTGCGCACCGCCCCGATCAGCGAGGCCGACCGGGAGAAGATCGCGCACGGGAACGCCGAGCGGCTGCTGCGGCTGTGAGCGTCACCGAGGAGGCGGTCGCGAGCTTCACCGACACCCCCGACGAGCGCCTGCGCACGATCCTCGAGCGGGTCGTCGTGCACCTGCACGAGCTCGTCCGCGAGGTGGCGCCGACGACGGCGGAGTGGGAGGCCGCGATCGGGTTCCTCACCGCGGTCGGCGCCGCCTGCGACGACACCCGCCAGGAGTTCATCCTGCTCTCCGACGTGCTCGGGGTGTCGTCGCTGGTGGAGACCCTGAACGGGCCGCCGGTCGGGTCCGGCGGCACCGAGGGCACGGTCCTCGGCCCGTTCCACCTGACCGCGTCCCCGCCGCGCGCCCTCGGCGACAGCATCGACGACCTCGGCGGCGGGCGGCGCGCCCTCGTCACCGGCCGGGTCGTCGACCCGTCGGGCGACCCCGTGCCGGGCGCGGAGATCGACGTCTGGCAGTGCACCGAGGACGGGTTCTACGACGTCCAGGAGCCCGGGCGGCAGCCCGCGGGCAACGGCCGCGGGCTCTTCCACGCCGACACCGACGGGCGCTTCCGGTTCCGCACGGTCGTGCCCGGCCACTACCCGATCCCGACCGACGGGCCGGTCGGCGACCTGCTGCGGGCCACCCGCCGGCATCCCTACCGGCCCGCGCACGTGCACCTGCTCGTCAGTGCGCCAGGGTTCGCGACGCTGACGACGCACCTGTTCGTCGCGGGCAGCCCGTACCTCGACGCCGACGCGGTGTTCGCGGTGAAGGAGGGCCTCGTCGTCGACTTCGCCCCCGACGACTCGGAGGAGGACGGCATGGACCGGCCGTTCCGGCACGCCGACGTCGAGGTCGTGCTCGTCCCCGCGGTCGTACCGTGACCGCCGTGAGCCTCTCCTTCGTGCACGACGCGCTGCCGATGCGCGTGGTCTTCGGTGCCGGGCGCCGCGCCGAGCTGGGGGCGGAGGTGGACCGCCTCGGCCTGCGCCGCGTGCTCGTGCTCGGCACGCCCGAGCAGGAGGCGGCGCTGCAGGCGACCGCGGACGGGCTCGGCGGCCTCGCCGCCGGGGTCTTCCCGCAGGCCCGCCAGCACGTGCCGGCGGCGATCGCCGCGGCGGCGGCCGACCGAGCCCGAGAGCTGGGCGCCGACGGGTGCGTCGCGCTCGGCGGCGGGTCGTCGGTCGGGCTGGGCAAGGCCGTCGCCCTGCGCCACGGCCTGCCGGTCATCGCTGTGCCGACGACCTACGCCGGCTCGGAGATGACCCCGATCTGGGGCCTCACCGAGGACGGCGAGAAGCGCACCGGGCGCGACCGCGCGGTGCTGCCGCGCACCGTCGTCTACGACCCGGAGCTGACGCGGACGCTGCCCGTCGGGCTGTCGGTGACCAGCGGGCTCAACGCCGTCGCGCACGCCGTCGAGGGGCTGTGGGCCCCGGACGGCACGCCGATCACGGCGCTGATGGCCGAGGAGGGGGTCCGGTCGCTGCTCGCGGCGCTCCCGACGATCGTGGAGCGCCCCGACGACCTCGACGCCCGCGCCGGGGCGCTGCAGGGCGCCTGGCTGTGCGGCGCCGTGCTCGGCGCGACGACGATGTCGCTGCACCACAAGCTCTGCCACGTGCTCGGCGGCTCGTTCGACCTGCCGCACGCCGAGACCCACGCGGTCGTGCTGCCGCACGTCGTCGCGTACAACGGGCCGTCCGCCCCCGCGGCGGTCGCCGCGCTGGGCCGGGCGCTGGGCGTGGCCGCCGACCCGGAGACCGTGGCCAAGGCCCTGGCCGGCCGGGCCCGCGAGCTCGGTGCGCCCACGTCGTTGGCGGCGATCGGCATGCCCCGTGACGGGCTGCCGTCGGTCGTCGACCGGGTGCTCGCCCAGCCCTACGCGAACCCGGCGCCGGTGACGCGGGAGGGGCTCACCGCACTGCTGGAGGCGGCGTACTAGCCACTCAGACCAGTTCCGAGTCGCGCACCTTCTGCATCCCGCGGGCCATCCGGCGCTTGGCCGGCGGGATGCGGTCGATCACCCGCATGCCCGTGCGCTGCGCCAGCACCGACAGCGGACCGATCACCGGGCGGCGGGCGGTGCCGTTGTCGTTCATGAACTCCAGCGACTCGCGCACGGCGAGCGAGGAGTAGCGGCGCATGAGGTCCTCGTACTCGCCGACGGCCTCGAGCAGCGAGAGCTCGCCGTCGCGGACCCGCACCAGGCGGTCGCGCAGCTCGCGGGCGTCGCGCAGCGCGGTGTTCGCGCCGGCCCCGCGGCCGGGGGTCATGGTGTGGATGGCGTCGCCGACCATCGTCACGGTGCTCGGCGTCCACGCCGGGACGGGGTCGGCCGTGCGGATGCCCAGCGCCACCGTCGAGCCGGGGTCGGACGTCGCGATGAGGTCGAGCCAGCGCGGGTCCCAGCCCTCGCTGAGCTCGCCGGCGAGGGCCACGGCGTCCTGCCCGGTGCGCTCGAGGAGGTCCGGCGGCGCGATCGAGCGCGACGTCGTGATCGCCCACGAGACGTAGTCGGTGGTGTTATCGAAGCGCAGGCCGGGGTAGCGGGCGATCAGGTCCTCGTCGTTCGATCCAGGGGCCAGCTCCGCTCCGCTGCGTGTCCCGCCGGCTCCCCACGGCATCCGCATCATGTGCGTGATCCCGAACTGGCCGCGCCGGTCGAAGTACATGCCGAACCCGTGGCGCACCTCCTCGGGCACCAGGTGCTCGGAGCGCTCGGTGAGCAGCGTCTTCCCGCCGATCGCGACGAGTCCGGTCTCCGTGTGCGTCGCGTGCGGCAGGTACTGCTTCCGGACCCGCGAGCTCGCCCCGTCGGCGCCGACGAGCAGGTCGCCGGTGTCCTCGCTGCCATCGTCGAAGTGCGCCGTGACGCGGCCGTCGGGGTGCTGCGTGTAGTGGGTGAACCGGCGGTCGAACGTGATGACGTCCTCCATGCCCGTGAACAGCACCTGGCGCAGCGTCATGCGGCTGACGTTGTGCTCGCTGTCCTGGGGCTCGCCACTGGTGTGCGGGAGGTCGGCGAAGTCGATGCTGATCAGCGTCCGATAGCGCTCGGTGAGCATGGCGAGCGTCGTGTACGGCGCGGCCGTGGTGGCCACGAACGTCGCGAACAGCTCGGGGTCGAGGCACGCCTTGAGCGCCCGGGCGCCGTTGGGCGAGATGCCCACGCGGTAACCGTGCAGCCCGCTGGTGCGGGTGCGGTCGCGCTCGTGCACCGCGACCTCGATGCCGGCGCGCCGCAGCCCGTGCGCGAGACACATCCCGCCGGTGCCGGCGCCGATGATGATGACCTTCATGGTGCTTCCTCCGCATCGATGGGTCGAGCTCCGCTGCGCTCCGTCTCCGTGCCGGCGTCCAGCCGGCGTGCGATGTCCAGGAGCTCGGCACGGTCCCAGGTCAGGGCGCCGGAGCGCAGGTCGTCGAGGAGGCCGGCGAGGTAGGTGACGTCGGCCTCGAGGTGGGCGAGGGCGTACTCGTTGTCGAGGAGCACCGCGCGGGGCAGCACGTCGCGGACGTGGTCGAGCTCGCGGCGTTGCCGCTCGAGCTCGCTGCGCCGGTCGGACAGGCGCAGGGCCAGCGCGTCGGCGGCGACCTCGGGGTCGAGCAGCGGCAGGTAGGACAGCGCGGCGGTGAACTCGGCGAACTCGTGGCGCGGCGCGGTGAGCATGTCGAGCGTCCACGTCACCGCGAGCTCGCGACCGGCGTCGGTGACCGCGTAGACCGTGCGCTCGGGGCGCGTCGCCTCCCGCTCGGTGCCCCGCGCGACGAGCAGCCCGTCGCGCACGAGCCGGTCGATCGTCTTGTAGAGCTGCGAGCGCTGGCCGACGTTGACCACCTGGTCCTTCCCGCGCTCCCGCAGGAGCTGCTGCATCCGGTACGGGTGCATGGGCTCCTCCGCGGCGAGGGCGAGGACGGCGAGGGCGAGGCCGGAGCGCTGGGTCATGGTGATGCAGACACTAGTGTCGTCGACACTATGACGGCAAGGGTGGGTCGCTCGCGGCCGTCTGGACAATGGAGCGCGTGACCGCCAGTGGTGAGCGCCCCGTCCTCGTCGTCGACTACGGCGCCCAGTACGCGCAGCTCATCGCCCGCCGCGTGCGCGAGGCGCAGGTGTACTCCGAGGTCGTGCCGCACTCGACGCCGGTGGACGAGATGCTCGCCAAGGACCCGGCGGCGATCGTGCTCTCGGGCGGGCCGGCCAGCGTGTACGCCGACGGGGCGCCGAGCGTCGACCCGGCGCTGTTCGACGCCGGGGTGCCGGTGTTCGGCATCTGCTACGGCTTCCAGCTGATGGCCGGCGCGCTCGGCGGGGTCGTCGAGCACACCGGCGCGCGGGAGTACGGGCGCACCGAGCTGTCGGTGGGCACGCCGGGGCGCCTGCACGACGACCTGCCCGACGCCCACCCGGTGTGGATGAGCCACGGCGACGGCGTCACGAGGGCGCCCGAGGGCTTCACGGTGACGGCGTCGTCGCCGGGGGCGCCGGTGGCGGCGTTCGAGGACGTCGAGCGGCGCTTCGCCGGCGTGCAGTACCACCCCGAGGTGGGGCACTCGCCGCACGGCCAGGAGGTCCTGCGCCGGTTCCTGCGCGACGTCGCGGGCGTCGACGCGGACTGGAACACCGCCAACATCATCGAGGAGACCGTGGCGGCGGTCCGGGCGCAGGTCGGCCCCGACGGCCGCGCGATCTGCGGGCTGTCCGGCGGCGTCGACTCCGCTGTCGCCGCGGCCCTGGTCCAGCGGGCGATCGGCGACCGCCTGACGTGCGTGTTCGTCGACCACGGCCTGCTGCGCGAGGGCGAGCGCGGCCAGGTCGAGCGGGACTTCGTCGCCGCCACCGGCGTCGACCTCGTCACCGTCGACGCGGCCGGGACGTTCCTGCGCGAGCTCGACGGCGTCGTCGACCCGGAGGAGAAGCGCAAGATCATCGGGCGCGAGTTCATCCGGGCGTTCGAGGGTGCGGCCCGGTCGGTCAGCGAGGGCAAGGGCGCGGACTTCCTCGTGCAGGGCACGCTGTACCCGGACGTCGTCGAGTCCGGCGGCGGGTCGGGGGCGGCGACGATCAAGTCGCACCACAACGTCGGCGGGCTGCCCGACGACCTGCAGTTCTCGCTGGTGGAGCCGCTGCGGGCGCTGTTCAAGGACGAGGTGCGCCGGGTCGGCGCCGAGCTGGGGCTGCCCGAGACGATCGTGCGCCGCCAGCCGTTCCCGGGGCCGGGGCTGGCCATCCGGATCATCGGCGCGGTGGACGCGCCGCGGCTCGCGACGCTGCGGCGCGCCGACGCGATCGCCCGCGAGGAGCTGACGTCGGCCGGGCTGGACGAGGTGATCTGGCAGTGCCCGGTGGTGCTGCTCGCCGACGTGCGGTCGGTGGGGGTGCAGGGCGACGGGCGGACCTACGGCCACCCGGTGGTGCTGCGGCCGGTCTCCAGCGAGGATGCGATGACGGCGGACTGGACGCGCCTGCCCTACGACGTGCTCGAACGCATCTCGACCCGGATCACCAACGAGTGCGTCGAGATCAACCGCGTCGTGCTGGACGTGACGAGCAAACCGCCGGGGACGATCGAGTGGGAGTGATGGGGTAGTGGCCGAGACGATCTTCAGCGAGATGTCCCGGCTCGCGCTGGAGCACGACGCGATCAACCTCGGCCAGGGGTTCCCGGACACCCCGGGCCCGCGCGAGGTCGTCGACGCCGCGGTCGCCGCCATGCACAAGGGCTGGAACCAGTACCCGCCCGCCGTCGGCATCGCGTCGCTGCGCACGGCCATCGCCGAGCACCAGCGGCACTGGTACGGCCTGGACGTCGCGGCCGACGGCGGCGTGGTCGTGTGCTCGGGGGCCTCGGAGGCGCTGTCGTCGGCGATGACCGCGCTGCTGCGCCCGGGCGACGAGGTGATCGCGCTCGAGCCCTACTACGACCTCTACGGCGCGACCGCCGAGCTGCTGGGCGCCCGGCTGGTGCCGGTGCGCATCCACGCGCCGGACTACGCGGTGGACGCCGACGCCGTGCGCGCCGCGGTCACCGACCGCACCCGCATGATCGTGCTGAACACCCCGCACAACCCGACGGGCGCCGTGCTCTCGCGTGCCGAGCTGCAGTCGATCGCCGACATCGCCATCGAGCACGACCTGGTGGTGCTGTCCGACGAGGTCTACGAGCACCTGGTGTTCGACGACGAGCGGCACATCCCGATCGCCTCCCTGCCCGGGATGTTCGAGCGCACGATCACCGTCGGCTCGGGCGGCAAGACGTTCTCCGTCACCGGCTGGAAGATCGGCTGGGCGACGGGGCCGGCCGACCTGGTCGGCAAGGTGCTCGGCGTCAAGCAGTGGTTCTCGTTCGCCGCCGGGACGCCGTTGCAGCACGGGATCGCGACCGGGCTGGAGCTGCCCGACGAGCGCCTCGAGGCCCTGGGCGCCGACCTCGGCCGCAAGCGCGACCTGCTCACCGAGGGCCTCCGCGACCTCGGCCTGGAGGTGTTCCACTCCAAGGCGACGTACTTCGTCACCGCCGACGTCGCACCCCTGGGCGTCACCGACTCGCTGGAGTTCTGCCGCTCCCTGCCCGAGCGCGTGGGCGTCGCGGCCGTCCCGAACCAGGTGTTCCACGCCTCGCCGGTGGGCGTCGAGACCCAGGTCCGCTTCGCGTGCTGCAAGCGCGACGAGGTCCTCGCCGACGCCCTCCTGCGCCTCCGCAAGCTCTGACGCGTTCCCCGAGCTTCTCTCCATCATCGAGAGGTACGATGATGGAGTGAGTGATGTGGTGGTCGTCGGAGGCGGGCCCGGTGGGGTCCTGCTGACCTATCTGCTGGCCCGGGGCGGGGCGTCGGTGACGCTGCTGGAGTCGCGACGCGACTTCGCACGGCGCTTCCGCGGCGACACGCTCGCGCCCGGCGTCCTGGAGTACCTCGACACGCTCGGGCTCGCGGAGCCGCTGCTCGACGAGGTGCCCCACACGCGCTCGGACGCGTTCCGCTGGCACACCGCCGAGCGCACCTGGACGCTCGTCGACTACCGCGGCGCGAGCCGGCGCTTCCCCTTCTACGCCCTGATCCCGCAGGCCGAGTTCCTGCCGTGGCTGGCCGACCACGCCCGCGCGCACGGGGCCGAGATCCTCATGGGCGCGCGCTTCTCCACGCTCCGGCACGACGGCGACGGGCGGGTGTCCGGCGTCGTGTACACCGTCGACGCGGTGGAGCACGAGCTCGACGCCGCGCTCGTCGTCGGCGCCGACGGGCGGAACTCGAAGGTCCGCGCGGCGTCGGGGATCGCCGCGACGGAGCTCGGCGCGAGCCTCGACATCCTCTGGCACGCGCTCCCGCGTCGGGCCGAGGACCCGGTCTACTCCGGGCTGGACCTGTTCGGCACGCCGACCGGCAGCGTCGCCCTGCTCGACCAGGGGGAGGACTGGCAGCTCGGCTGGACGATCCGCGCCGGCTCGCTCCCCGACGTCCGGGCCCGCGGGGTGGACGCCCTGCGCGATGCCGCGGTGGGCGTGCTGCCGTGGCTCGAGGGCCGGCTCGACGACCTCGGCGACGTCTCCGACCTGACGCTGCTGCCGGTCCGGATCACCACCGTCGACACGTGGAGCCGGCCCGGCCTGGTGCTGCTCGGCGACGCCGCGCACGTCATCTCGCCCGTCGGCGGCAACGGGATCAACCTCGCCCTCGCCGACGCGGCCGACCTCGCCAACCGCCTCGTCGGCCCGCTGCGTCGCACCCCGCCCGACCCGGCCCAGCTCGACGCCGCGGCCGCGGGGCTCGAGGCGTCCCGGCGTCCCGCGGTGGAGCGCGAGCAGCAGGGTCAGGTGCGCACCGAGCGCGCGGCCGCCGCGCGGATCGCCGCCGGTGACGACGGGCCGCCGACGGTGCTGCGGGCCCTGGCCCGCGTGCCGGGGTTCCCCCGTCTCGCCGGGCGGCGCAACCGCGTCGACGTGCCCGCGCCCGTGGAGGTCATCGCGACCGGCGTGCCGTGATCGTGGCGGATTTCCTGACGATGAGTGTCAGCGTGGACGCCACGCTGGCACGCCCCGCGTGTCGTCCCGGCGAGGATGTGGCGATCCTGGCGTGGGGAGCCAGGAATGCCGCGTTGCTCGCACTCAGGCCAGCAACGGGGCCAGGTCGGTCGCGTGGTCGCGCAGGAGCGCGATGAGCTCCGTGTTCGGCGCCGCGACGCGGTCGGCCGGGCCGGTCAGGGCCAGCCCGGCGACGAGGCGCCGGTCGCCCGGGGCCCGGATCGCGACGGCGAGGCAGCCCAGGGCGGCGTGGAACTCCCCGCACTGGCGCGCGAGGTCGTCGCGGCGGACGGCGTCGAGGGCGTGGCGCAGCTCGTCGCGGTCGACGACGGTCTGCGGCGTCAGGCGGGTCAGCGGGGCGTCGGGGAGGTCGCCGTCCTCGGCGAGCAGCAGGCGCCCGAGGCCACTGGCGTGCAGGTGCCGGGAGAGCTCGTCGGCGTCGGTCGGCGGGTGGTCGGGGTCGGCGTCGAGGAACCGCAGGCGGTGCCGGTCGAACGCCACGAGGTGCGCGCCCCACCGCACGCGCTCGCGCAGCCGGTGCATCACCGCCCGCGCGGCGGTCGGGGCGGTCAGGGGCGCCGGGGCGAGGTTCGCGCTGCGCCGCCCGAGCGCGAAGCCGCCGAGGTCGGGCAGGCGCACCAGGTACTCCTCGGCGACGAGGAGGTTGAGCAGCCGGTAGGTGGTCGCCGGCGGGATGCGCAGCGCCGTCGAGATCTCCTTCGCCGTGACGCCGACGCCGGCCGACGCCACCTCCTCGAGGATCCGCAGGGCGCTGCGCACGGCCTGCGGCTGGCGGCCGCTGATCGGCGAGGTCACGCCGCGGGGAGCACGTCGGCGGTGGTCGTCTCGTCGTAGACGCCCATGGTCCGCAGCGCGGCCGCGCGCCGCCGCCGCAGCACCAGCCACCCGGCGAGGCCCACCAGCACGAGCGCGCCGAGGGTCACCAGCAGGCCGACCCCGGCGTTGAGCACCACCACGACCAGCGTGGCCAGCAGCGCCCCGGCGGCGACGACCGCGGCGACCACGACGCCCCGGGTCAGCTCCCCGATCCGGGACAGGAACCGCGGCGCGGCGAGGCAGACGAGCACGTAGGTGACGAGGAACGCGAGGGTCGCGACCGCGAGCAGGCCGCTGAACACCGCCGCGGGCGCGGCCCCGGCGAGCCCGCCGGCGACGGCCACCACGACGAGCACGGGCACCGCCACCGCGATCGCCACCGACGGCGTCAGGTGGCGCCGGTGGGTGCGCCCCAGCACCGCCGGCGCGACCCCGTCGCGGGCCAGCGAGAACAGGACGCGCACGAGCGTGGTCAGCGCGGCCAGCGCGCATGCGCCGAACGACGCGACGATGCCGAGGTCCATGAGCAGCGCGGCCCAGGTCAGGCTGCCGTCGCCGGCCGAGGACGGGCTGGTCGCGCCGGCCGTGGCGCCGGGCGCGGCCAGCAGGAGCAGCGTCGCGACGAGGTAGAGCACGGCGGTGACGGCCGCCGTGGCGCCGATCGCGCGGGGCACCGAGGCGAACGGGCGCCGCGCCTCGACCCCGAGCGCGGCGGCGCTGTCGAACCCGATGAACGCCGCGAGGGCCGGCAGCACCCCGAGCACGACGCCGACCGGGCCGCCGACCGCGCCCCCGGCGCCGCCGGTCACCGGGGCGGGCGGGGCGGGGCCCGCGGTCACGGCCAGCGCGACGAGCACGCCGAGGATCAGGGCGATCGACACCGACTCGATCACCAGCATCACCCGGCCGGCCAGCCGGATGCCGCGCACCGCGCACACCGCGACGACCGCCGCCAGCACGACGACCAGCCCGGCCGCGACGACGGGGGCGTCCGCGGCGGCCCACACCCGCGCGAGCAGCGCGCTGCCGTACCAGGACACCCCGAAGAACGCCGCGGCGACGAGCATCCCGTAGCCGACGACCATCGACACCGCGCACGCGTAGGCCCCGCCGGGACCGAGACCCTGCGCGGTGAAGCTGTAGAGCCCGCCCGCGGCGGCCATCCGCCGGGCGAACACCGCGATGCACACCGCGACGAGCCCGACGACGACGGCGGCGACCGCGAACGACACCGGCGCCGCGCGGCCCGCGACGGCGATGACGAGCAGCGGCGTCGAGGCCATCGCCCCGGCGGGCGCCGTGGTGGCCACCGACTGCGCGAACACCCCGAGCGGGGACAGCGTCCGGCGGCGCAGGCCGGCCACCGGCGAGCGCGACCGCAGACCCGGGATGCGCGTCACGACGGTCACCGTAGAGCCAACCCAGCCCGCGGCGAAGTGCCTGCGGAGCACGAGCGATCCGAATGAGAATCGTGCGCCGACGATTCTCGTTCGGCCCCCCGTGAACAGTCCGCGTCCTCCGTTCGGAGAACGCTCCCGGGCGGTGGGCCCCGTTCGTGGGAGACCGGATCCCGCACCGGTCCACCCAGCTCAACGAGGGGTTGACCCCGTCGGAACGGCTCGGCAAACGTGACCCGCGACATTTCCCCGGCACCTGTCCCCGTCCCCTCCGGGAGTCGCCATGGCCGTTCCCACCGAATCCGCTCCCGCGTCGACGTCCCGCCTCTCCGGGCGGCTCGGGGTCGGGTCCATCGTCTTCATGGTCGTCGCCGCCGCGGCGCCCCTGACCGTCATCGCCGGCACCATCCCGCTCGGTGTCGGCGCCGGGAACGGCCCGGCCTTCCCCGCGACGTTCGTGCTGTGCGCGATCGTGCTGCTGCTGTTCGCCGTCGGCTTCTGCGCGATGAGCCCGCACGTCCCCGACGCCGGCGCGTTCTTCACGTACGTGCGGGCGGGTCTCGGCCGCCCCCTCGGGCTCGGCACGGCGTTCCTCGCCCTCGCCACCTACACCGCGGTCCAGGCCGCCGTGTACGGCTACATCGGCGCGGCGATCGACGAGCTCGTCACCAGCTTCGGCGGCCCGAGCGTGCCGTGGTTCGTGTGGACGTTCGTCGTCATGGCGATCGTCGCCGTCCTCGGCTACCGGCACATCGAGCTCTCCAGCCGCGTGCTGGGTGTCCTGCTCGTCGCCGAGATCGCCATCGTCGTCGTGCTCGACGTCGTGGTGGTCGCCTCCGGCGGGGCGCAGGGGCTCTCGACCGCCGCGCTCGACCCCGCCCAGATCGGCTCCGGCGCGGTCGGCATCGCCATCATGTTCGCGATCGCGAGCTTCATCGGCTTCGAGTCCACCGCCGTGTTCCGCGACGAGGCCCGCGACCCGGAGCGCACGATCCCGCGCGCCACCTACGTCGCGCTCGCCGTCATCGGCGTGTTCTACGCGGTGTCGAGCTGGGCGGTCGTGTCGGCGTGGGGCGACCAGGCCGCGGTGGAGCAGGCCGCCGCCGACCCGGCGACGTTCCTGCTGCAGACCGTCGAGAACTGGCTCGGCCCGATCGGGCTGCACATCGTCACGGTCCTGCTCGTGACCAGCCTGTTCGCCGCGATCCTGGCGTTCCACAACGTCGCGGCGCGGTACTGGTTCGCGCTCGGCGGGCACCGCGCGTTCCCCGCGGCCTGCGCGCGCACCCACGACCGGCACGGTTCGCCGCACGTCGCGTCGCTGTCCCACACCGCGCTGTCGTTCGTCCTGATCGCGATCTTCGCGGTCGCCGGGCTCGACCCCGTCGCCCAGGTCTTCGCGTGGATGGGCGGCACGGCGACCGTCGGCGTCCTCGCCCTCATGACGCTGACCTGCCTCGCGGTGCTGGTCTTCTTCGCCCGCAACCGGGTCGACCGCCGGGTCTGGAACACGCGCATCGCCCCGGCCCTGGGCCTCGTCGGGCTGCTGGTCTGCCTCTGGCTCACCCTCGGCAACTTCACGACCCTGCTCGGCGGCTCGGCGGGGCTGGCGTACGCGATCTGCGGCGTGCTGGTGCTCGTGACCCTGGTCGGGATCGTCATGGGCGCGGTGCGGCGCCGCCCCTTGCCCGACCTGGCGTGAGCCGGAATCGTCCCGAACATCCACTTCGAGGAGGAGTGATCACCCCGTGACCGCCACCGCCCCGCGCGCCACCGCGACCGGCCTTGTGCCTGGCTCCGCGACCCATCCGCTCGACCTGGCCACCGCCGAGGAGTTCGACGCCGTCCGCGAGGTCCTCGCTGAGGCCGGGCTGCTCGGGGACGCGGTGCGCTTCTGCTTCGCCGGGCTCGAGGAGCCCGACAAGGCGTCCGTGCTCGCGTTCCGCGACGGCGACGACGTCGACCGGCGCTTCCGCGTCCTGCTGCTCGACATGAGCGGCGGGCCCTCCCGCGACGTCGTCGTCTCGGCCACGCGCCGGGAGGTCGACACCGCCGTCGAGCTCGACCCCGCGACGAGCGGCCAGCTCCCGATCATCGACAGCGAGTTCGAGATCATGGAGGAGATCGTCCTGGCGTCGTCCGAGTGGTGCGACGCCCTGCGCCGGCGCGGCATCGACCCGGCGACCGTGCGGGCCGTGCCGCTGTCGGCGGGCTCGTATTACCCGGAGGAGACCGGGCGCCGGATGGCGCGGGTGCTGGGCTTCCGCCAGGACCACGAGAAGGACTCGCCCTGGGCCCACCCGGTCGACGGCGTCGTCGCCTACGTCGACCTCGTCCGCCGCGAGGTCACCCGGGTCATCGACCACGCCGAGATCCCCGTCCCCGACGAGCCCGGCAACTTCGACGACCCCGAGCAGGTCGGCCCGCAGCGCACCACGCTCAAGCCGATCGAGATCACGCAGCCCGAGGGCGTCAGCTTCACCGTCGAGGGCAACCGGCTGCGCTGGGAGGGCTGGGACCTGCGCATCGGCTTCAACGAGCGCGAGGGCCTGACCCTGCACCAGATCGGCATCCACGGCCGGCCGCTGGTCTACCGGGCGTCGATCGCCGAGATGGTGGTGCCCTACGGCGACCCGTCACCGGTGCGCTTCTGGCAGAACTACTTCGACGCCGGCGAGTACATGTTCGCCCGCTACGCCAACTCGCTCGAGCTGGGCTGCGACTGCCTCGGCGAGATCCACTACATGGACGTCGTCGTGGCCGACGACGACGGCTCGCCGCGCACCATCACCAACGCGATCTGCCTGCACGAGGAGGACTACGGCGTGCTCTGGAAGCACACCGACATCTTCACGCAGGCCCAGGAGACGCGCCGCCAGCGCCGGATGGTCATCTCGTTCTTCACCACCATCGGCAACTACGACTACGGCTTCTACTGGTACCTCTACCTCGACGGCACGATGGCGTGCGAGTCGAAGCTGACCGGCATCCCGTTCACCTCGGGCATGTCCTCGGGCGAGCACGCGTTCGCCACCGAGGTCGCCCCCGGCCTGGGCCTGCCGTACCACCAGCACCTGTTCTCGGCGCGGCTCGACATGACCGTCGACGGCACGGAGAACGCGGTCGAGGAGGTCGAGGCGGTCCCGCTGCCGGTCGGTGACGCGAACCCGTGGGGCAACGCGTTCACCGAGTCGCGTACGCGGCTGACCCGGGAGTCCGAGGCCGGCCGGGTGGCGAGCCCGGGGACGTCGCGCAGCTGGCAGGTGGTCAACCCGTCGTCGCGCAACCGCCACGGCCGGCCGGTGGCCTACGCGCTGCAGGCCGAGGGGCGCCCGACCCTGATGACCGACCCGTCGTCGGTCGTCGCGGGCCGGGCCGCCTTCGCGACGCGGCACCTGTGGGTCACCGCTTACGACGCGGACGAGCGCTACCCGGCCGGCGACTACGTCAACCAGCACCCGGGCGGCGCGGGCCTGCCGGAGTGGACCGCGGCGGACCGCTCGCTCGACGAGGGCGGCCGGGGCGCCGACGTCGTCCTGTGGCACACGTTCGGCCTCACCCACGTGCCGCGTCCGGAGGACTGGCCGATCATGCCCGTCGACTACGCGGGCTTCCGGCTCGTGCCGGTCGGGTTCTTCGACCGGAACCCCACGCTGGACGTCCCGCCGTCCTCCAACGGCCACTGCCACTCCTGAGACGCGTTACTGGCTGGTATCGCTCGCCCAGCGAGCGATACCAGCCAGTAACCGCCGGGGCAGGGTCAGCTGCGCCGGCGCAGCGTCACGACGAGGACCGCGCAGCCGACGCCGACCGCCGCGATCGCGAGGACCCAGCGCGGGTCGACGGCCGCGAGCGAGCCGGTGAGGGCGAGGACCGCGATGACGATCGCGGTCAGCCCGGCGACGAGGGCCAGCGGGTCGGGTCCGGACCGGCGGGCCGGGTCCGTGCCGGCGTCGTCGTCCGCGGTGTCCACGGCGCCGACGCGGTCCGCGTCCTCGTGGATCGTGTAGGGCTGGTCGGGCGTCTTCTCATCCACGGCGCACCTCCACGTCTCCGCCGCCGCTGACGGCGTGCAGGTCGATCACCGGGCCACCGGGCCCGTCGGGTCCGAGGTCGCGCACCGGCCCGCCCTGGTCGTTCCGGCCCAGGCAGTCGACGTCGCCGCCGCCCGAGGTGCACTCGGCGGTGACGTCGGCGTTGGCGGGCACGAGCACGGTGACGTCCCCGGCGCCGCTCTGCACCTGGCTGCGGACCGGCGGGGTGCCGGGCGGCACCGCGGCCAGCCCGCGCAGGTCGAGCCGGGCGTCGCCGTAGGCCGTCTCGTAGGCCGGGGCGACCGCGTTCGGGGCCGGCGACCAGGAGGCGTCGCCGAGGGTCTGGACGGTGCCGGGCCCGTCGACGGCCCACGGCGGGCCGCCGCGCCACCCGTCGCGCCACGGCCCGCCCGCGGGGGCGTTCGCCGCGGCGACCACCAGCAGGGCCAGCGGGACGGCGGCCACGACGAGCCCCCGGCCGCGGCGCCGGAAGGCCGCGACGACGAGGCCCACGCCCACGACGGCCAGGGCGGTCGCCGCGAGCGGGGTGACCCCGAGCGGGACCAGGCCGAGCAGGCCGAGGCCCGCGACCGCGCCGACCGCCAGCAGCGCGATCCCCAGCGTGACCGGCGCGACCCGCGAGCGCGGCGCCACCGGCGCCGGCGGGGCGGCGGGCTCGGGGAGGTCCCAGGCGAACGGGGCCGCCCCCAGGGGGTCCCACGACGGGGGCCGGGCGGCCGCCTCCTCGGCGGTGCCGGTGGCGGCGGGCGACTCGGTCACGGCGGCGGGACGCTGCGGGTCGCGCAGGTGCCCGCGGCTGCGGTGCAGCGCGTAGAGCAGGCCGAGGGCCGTGACGACGCCGATGACCGTGCCGAGGTCGCCGGAGAACGCCGACGCCACCGCGGCGATCCCGAGCAGGGAGCCGACGACGATCGCCCACGTCGGCGTCTCGCGGCGGCCCCGCTCGTCGACGCGGGGGAGCAGCAGGATGCCGGCCAGGTAGACCAGCAGGCCGATCCCGTAGAACAGGCCCACCACGAACGCGACGCGCACCAGCGTCGGGTCGATCGCGTAGCGCCGCGAGATCGCCGCCGCGACGCCGGCGACCTTCTTGTCCTCCTTGAGGCGGGCCGGCCGCGTCGCCCACATCTCGCGCAGGGTCGCGCCGACGTCGGCTCCCGCCGGCGCCCGCGACCCCTGCCCCGGACTGCTCATCGTCCTCATCCTCCTCGCTGACGGACCCCGTGCGGGCCGGCTGCCACCCGACGCTGCTCGACGCGCGGGCCCCGGACCTCCGGGAGCCACCCCGGTCCCGACCCCGGGACGACCCCGAGGACCACCCGGGTCGGACCCACCCCACCGCGGGCGTGGGACATGTGACGATGAGTCCGTGAGCGAGGTGGACGAGCAGGTCGAGGCGCCGGTGGAACCGGCGCCGGCGCCCGCCATCGCGCCCACGCCCGTCGCCGTGACGCGCATCCGGCGGCGCCGCCAGGGCGCGGTCGTGGCCGGGGTGACGGGCGGGGTCGCCGACCACCTCGGCGTCGACGTGGTGCGCGTGCGGCTCGTGTTCGTGCTGCTGGTCGCGGCCGCGGGCTCCGGGTTCCTCGCCTACGCGGCGCTGTGGCTGTTCTGCCCGATCGAGCCGCGCGGGGTGGTGCGCGACGTGCCGCCGCGCGAGCGCCAGCAGGGCCTGGCCCTGGCGACGCTGGGCGTCGGGCTCGCGCTGGTGCTCTCCGGCCTCGGCGGTCAGCTCTCGGGCTGGGTGGTGGGGCCGCTCGGCGTGGTGCTCGCCGGCGTCGCGCTGGTGTGGCGCGAGGCCGACAGCGGCGCCGCCGTCAGCGGTCCGCGCCGCGCGCGGTGGCTCGCCGGGCGCAGCGTCGGGCTGCTGCGGCTGCTCGCGGGCGCGCTGCTCGTGGCCGCCGGGCTCGCGGCGTTCCTGCTCGGCAACGTCGACCTCTCCCAGGTGCAGTTCGGCCTGCTCGCGGTGCTGGTGACCATCGCCGGTGTCGTGGTGCTGACGATCCCCTGGTGGATGCGGCTGGTGCGCGAGCTCGGCGCCGAGCGCCGCGAGCGCATCCGCGGCCAGGAGCGCGCCGACATCGCCGCCCACCTGCACGACTCCGTCCTGCAGACGCTCGCGCTGATCCAGAAGCAGGCGGGCGAGGACACCGCCGGGCGCGAGGTCCGGCGCCTCGCCCGCAGCCAGGAACGGGAGCTGCGCGCCTGGCTCTACGGCCCGCCCGGCGGCGACTCCGGCCGCGCGACCGGCGCGGGTGACGCGACGTTCGCCGCCGCGCTGGCCGCCGCCGCGGGCGAGGTGGAGGACGACTACGGGCTGCGGGTCGCCCCCGTCGTGGTCGGCGACGCCCCGCTCGACCCGGACACCACGGCGCTGGTCGCCGCCGCGCGCGAGGCGATGCTCAACGCGGCCAAGCACGCCGGGGTCGACGAGCTCGACGTCTACGCCGAGGTGGAGCCCGAGGTCGTGGAGGTCTTCGTCCGCGACCGCGGCTGCGGCTTCGACCCCGACACGGTGCCCGACGACCGGCGCGGCCTCGCGGGCTCGGTGCGCGACCGGATGACCCGCCACGGCGGCCGGGTGCGGCTGCGCTCGACGCCGGGCGAGGGCACCGAGGTCGGGCTCGTGCTGCCCCGCCGGCGGGCCGGTGCCCAGCCCACCCACGGTGAGGAGGAACGATGAGCGACGACCAGCCCGTCACGGTGGTGGTCGTCGACGACCACGCGCTCTTCCGGCGCGGGGTGCGCGCCGAGCTCGAGTCGCTGGCCCGGCGCACCGTCGACGTCGTGGGCGAGGCCGGGTCGGTCGACGAGGCCGTCGCGCTCATCGCCCACCGCCGGCCCGACGTGGTGCTCCTCGACGTGCACATGCCCGACGGCGGCGGCGCCGCGGTGCTCGCCCGCACGCGGCCCGACCACCCGGAGGTCGTGTTCCTCGCGCTGTCGGTGTCCGACGCCGCCGAGGACGTCATCTCGGTGATCCGGGCGGGGGCGCGCGGCTACGTCACCAAGACGATCTCGGGGCGCGAGCTGGCCGACGCGGTCGTGCGGGTGAAGGCCGGCGACGCCGTGTTCTCGCCGCGCCTGGCGGGCTTCGTGCTCGACGCCTTCGCCGACCGCCCGGGCGCCACCGGCGTCGTCGACCCCGAGCTCGACCAGCTCACCCGTCGCGAGCGCGACGTCCTGCGGCTGCTCGCGCGCGGCTGGTCGTACAAGGAGATCGCCGCCGAGCTGGTCATCTCGGTGAAGACCGTCGAGACCCACGTCTCGAGCGTGCTGCGCAAGACGCAGTCGTCGAACCGCCACGAGCTCTCGCGCTGGGCCACCGACCGCCGGCTGGTCTGAGCCGGCTCAGCTGTCGCTGCCGGAGTCCCCGCCGGAGTCGCCGCCCCGGCCGCCGTTCCCGCCGCCGTGCCCGTTGCCGTTCCCGCCGCCGTGGCCGCGGCCGTTGCCGTGGTCCCCGCCGCGGTCGCCGCCCCCGCCGTCGCTGCCCGGACCCCCGCCGGGGCCGCCGCCGTCCTCCTGGGGGGCGGGGGTCGAGGCCGTCGTCGGGGCGGAGGCCTCGGAGACCGGGGCGTCGAGGCGCAGGCCGGTGGCGGCCGCGCGGGGGCTGGTCTCGTCGACGCGGTCGTCGCCGTCGATCAGCCAGCGCCCGTCGGCCCCGCGGACCATCCCGAGCTCGTGCACCTCGCGGGTGCGCTCCCGGCGGTTGGGGAAGAAGTCCAGGGTCGCCCGCACGGTGTCCGCGTCGGTGGCCGTCGCGTCGACGACCTGCACGGCCGTGATCGTCGACCAGAACGCCTGGTAGGCGGCGAACCCGCCCGTGCGCGCCTGCAGGTTCGGGCCGAGACGGGCCCAGCCGGCGGCCTCGTCGCCGGTCACGATGCCGTAGTACTCGCGGACCGCGCCGACCATCGCGGCCTGCTGGTCGCCGGGGCTCCCCCCGGGGGCGGCCGCCCCGATCGTCGCGCCGGTGGTGTCCGAGCCCGACGACGACAGCAGCGTCACGCCCACCACGCCGCCGGCGACGAGGGCGATGAGCAGCACGATGACCGCGATCGTCGCCGTCGGCCGGCGCCGGGAGCGGCGCCGGGCGGGCGCCGGGTCGGGGGCGGGCAGGCCCTGGCGCGTCGGGGGCCCGGCGGGAGCGGGCCCCGAGCCGCCCGACGCCGGCCCGGGGACCGCGGCCCACGGGTCGGACGACGAGTGCCGCGCCTCGGGCACGGGCGGCAAGCCGGGAGCACCGAGCGGCACCAGGTCGGCCAGCGGCTGCTCGGCCCGCCCGCCGGCGTGGGCGATCCGGCCGAGCTCCTGGCGGGCCTGCGCCGCGGTCGGCCGCTCGGACGGGTCGTCGCGCAGCAGCCGCATGAGCAGCGCGGTCAGCGGGCCGGCCTGCGAGGGCGGGACGACCTTGCCCGCCGCGACGTTGTGCAGCAGCGCCAGCGCGTTGTCGTCGGCGCCGAACGGGGGCATGCCCTCGACCGCGGCGTAGAGCGTGGCGCCCAGGGAGAAGACGTCGGACGCGGACGTGGAGTCCTCGCCCCGCGCCACCTCCGGCGCCAGGTAGGCGGGGGTGCCGGCGAGCATCCCGGTGCGGGTGAGCGTCAGGTCGCCGGTGGCCCGCGAGATGCCGAAGTCGGTGATCTTGACGGTGCCGTCCCCGCCGAGCAGCACGTTCCCCGGCTTGACGTCGCGGTGGACGATGCCGGCCTGGTGGGCGGCGTCGAGGGCATCGGCGACCTGCCGCCCGATGCGCGCCACCGTCCGCGGCTCCAGCGTCACCTGCTCGCCGAGGACCGCGGCGAGGCTCCGCGACGGCAGGTACTCCATCACGAGCCACGGCTCGTCGCCCTCGATGGAGGCGTCGAACACCGAGATCGCGTGCGGGTGCTGCAGGCGCGCGGCGATCCGGCCCTCGCGCAGGGTGCGCTGGCGGACCTCGTCGGCCTCGCGGTCGTCGAGGCCGGCGTGCAGGAACACCTGCTTGACGGCGACCACCCGGCCGAGCCGCTCGTCGGTCCCGCGCCACACGACGCCCATGGCCCCGGAGCCGATGCGCTCCTCGAGCCGGTACCGCCCGGCGACCACGCGGGGAGAGCTCACCGGCAGCTCCCCGTCCGCGTGTGCACGGGGGTCACAGTAGAGGTCCCGACCGGGTGACGACCACGCGCCCGCAGCCCGCGCCGTCGCCCCCGGTGCCGCCCCCGACGGGGTCAGTCACCGCCCAGCAGACCGTTGACGGTGCTGGTGACGGCCCCGGTCGTGTCCGCGACGGTGTCGGTCGCGGTGTCGGCGGCGGTGTCGGTGACCGCGCTGGTCGTCGACGTCACCTGCTCGACCGCGTCGCCGGGGCCGCTGTCGTCGGAGGTGCTGTCGTCGGAGCTGCTCTCGGCGGAGCTGCTCTCGGCGGAGCTGCTCTCGGCGGAGCTGTCGTCGGACCCGGTGTCCGTGCTGTCGTCCGCGGAGCCGGCCTCGGCGGAGCTGCTGCTCGCGGTGCCCTCGTCGCTGTCCGTCCCGCTGTCCGAGGACGAGGAGCCGCCCAGCAGCCCGCCGACGGTGTCGCCGACGGCGCCCGTGGTGGCGGTGACGGTGTCGCCGACGGCCCCGGTCGTGCCGGTCACCGTGGTGCCGAGCGCACCGGTCGTCCCGGCGACGGTGTCGCCGAGGGCGGCCGTCGTGCCGGTGACCGTGCCCCCGAGCGCGGCGGTGGTGTCCGTGACGGTCGTGCCGACCACGGCGGTCGTCCCCGTGACGGTGGTGCCGACGGTCCCGGTGAGGCCGCTGACGGTGTCGTCGACGGTGCCGCCGACGCCGGTGACGACCCCGCCCAGCGGCCCGCCGACCGCGCCCCCGGCGCCGCCGACCACGCCGCCCGCGAGGCCACCGACCCCGTTGCCCAGCCCGCCGACCGTGCCGCCCGCGGTGCCGCCGAGCCCGCTGACGGTGCCGCCGAGCGTGCCGCCCAGGGTGGTGACCGTGGAGCCGCCGGTGCCGCCCACGTCGGTGACCGTGTCGCCGACGGTCTCGCCGACGCCGGTCACGAGCCCACCCACGCCGGTGCCGACGCCGCTGACCGTGCCGCCCAGCCCGCCGCCCACCTCGCCGACGGTGCCGCCCAGGTCGGGCAGGTCGGGCAGGCCGGGCAGGAGGACACCGCCACCGCCGCCACCCCCGCCGCCGTTGCTGCCGCCGTCACCGGGGCCGCCACCGCCGCCCGGGAGGCCGGTGAGCGGGGGCAGGCCCGGGAGGCCCGGGAGCGGGCCACCACCCGCGCCACCGCCGGCCGCGCCACCGGCGGGGAGCGTGCCCGCCGGTCCGGCGAGCAGGGGTCCGTCCACACCGGCCGGCCCGCCACCGGCGACCGCCGAGCCGCCGGGGCCGCCCAGGCCGAGCCCGAGGTCGGACACCGACGCGGCCAGGGCGATCTGCGCCGGCGTGGCGAGGCCGTCGGCCGGGAGGGCGCCGGGGACGGAGCCGGGCAGACCCGGGACCGGGCCGGTCGCGGGCGGCGCGGCCTGGGGGCCGCCCGGGATCTCGTCGATGATCGGGAGGCCGGGCAGCGGGAGGCCGGCCATGGTCGCGACGGTGCCCGCGACGAGCAGGACGCCGGTGCTCGCGCCGAGGGCCTTGTTGTTGCCGCGGCGGAACGGGTTGGTGCGGCGCCGCGACGTCCGTCCCGGGGTGGGGAGCGAGCGCGACGCCGGGCCCGCGGCGCGGACCGGACGCGCGGGCGTCACGGCGTTCACGGGGCTCACGGCGGCCTCGGCGGCCTCGACCTCCTCGAGGGCCTCGGCGAAGGCGAGCGCGTCGTCGTCGTCGTCGTGGTCGGCGGTGACGGGCTCGTCGAGCGCCACGGGGGCCGGCGGGGCCGGCGAGGTCATCTCGGGGGCGTCCTGCGCCTCGCGGACCACCCGGCGGGACGCCGTGAGGCGGGCGAGGATCTCGGTGACGGGGATGCCGTCGGTGTGCCGCGAGACGTCCTGCTGCGGCACCGGGGGCGGACCGTCCACGGGGGCGCGGGGGGCGGGTACCGCGGCCGGCTCGGCGTCGGACCCGGCCACCCCGGCCGGATCGGGTGGCGGCACCGTCGGGGGCGCGACCAGCGTGCCCCCCGTGTCCGCGGGCTCCCCGACCCAGGCGTGCCGTCCCGTGCCGTCCATGTCCCCCACTCCTCCGTCGGGGCCCCACGATCCGGTTGCCGGACCGCGCGGCCGTCCACTCCGCGTAGGGATATGGCTACTCGGCCGTCACCCGCACGGGGAGAGGTCGTTGAGGGGATTGAAGGGACCGTCCGGGCGACGTCGCCCAACGGGGGATCGCTCGCGCACAACCCGAGGCGGCGCGTGCGGTCCCCGGACAGCCGGGTTTCGTGCACCGGTCAGCGACAACGGCCTGCCGTTGGGCGCACCGGCCGTCGCGGCCGGGTGCCGCCGGCCGGACCGCTCGGCTCAGTGGGCAGGGCCTGCTGCGGGGGGCTTACTGCGGCGGGGTTACTGCGGCGGGGCGGCGAGCCGCTTGCGGGCGCCCTGCAGCTGGTTGACCGCCGCGAGGCCCACCCCGCCGCCGACGAGCAGCCCGATGACGTCGAGCGGGATGCCGCCGCCGGTGAGCAGCAGGGCCACGAGCGCGCCGAGGGCGAGCCCCCCGGCGGCCGGGAGGCGCTTGCGCGCGTCGGTCGCGAGGTGGTTGGCCCCCGGGCGCTTCGAGGCCACCGACGAGATCATGAGCAGGTAGCCGCCGTAGCCCACCGCGGCGAGCAGGCTCAGCACCGTGACGATCGTGGCGATCAGGTCGATGACCGTTCCCATGACGACCAGCGTGCCACCACCGGCGTGTGGTGGGTGCTGCCGTCGACCCCGGTGTTGCCCGGGGTCCCCGGTCAGGGTGACCGCCCGGTCCCGGTGCTAGCGGCCTGACCGGCCGCCGAGGCGCCCGCGCCCGAGGCGCAGCAGCAGCATCCCGAGCTCGCGGCCCTCGGTGCCGAGGTCCCGGAAGCGGGCGAGGACCTGCATCTCGCGGTTGTAGACGATCCGCGGGCCGCCGGCGGCCATCCGGGTGAGGCCGATGCGCTGCGAGATCTCGGAGCGCCGCTTCACGAGCCGCAGGAGCTCGGCGTCGATGGCGTCGATCTCCTCGCGCAGGGCGGGGATCTCGTCGGCGCCCGCCGGGACGAGCGCGGGGGCGTCGGTGGGGGCGTCGGTGGGGGCGTCGTCGGCAGGGGTGCTGGCGGGGGCGGAGTCGCTGGTCGCGGCACTCACGGGGTTCGTCCTCCAGGGGGTGTCCGGGTCGTGGCTGCCCCGGACACGAGAACGCCCCGGGGTCCGTGGACTCCGGGGCGGCGTGGAACGGGCGCGGCGGGCGCGTCAGGTGACCACGGGCACCGGGGTCCGGTACCCGTAGAAAAATCGAACGGCCTGCGCGTGCACGGCGGTCACTATGCCACGACGACCCGGCCCGGCCAACCGGGCGAGCGCCCGGTCGGCGTGCACTGTCGGCGTGCACTGTCGGGGGGCCCCGGTAGCGTGGACCGACGATGAGCACCGGTCCCGCCACCCGCCCCGCCGCGTCCGACACAGGCCAGGACGTGGGGTCGGAGGCCGGGCCCGACACCGGATCCGACACCGGGCGGCCCCCGGTCCGCTCGGCGGCGTCCGCGCTGTCGCGCCGGCTGGCCGCGGCGGCCGCGGGCGGGGGCGACGCCGGGGCCGGCGGCGCCCTGCGCCGGGGGGCCGACCGTCCCGATCCCGCGGACGACCCGCTGCTCGAGGGCATGAACCCCCCGCAGCGCGAGGCCGTGATGCACACGGGGTCGCCGCTGCTCATCGTGGCCGGCGCCGGGTCGGGCAAGACGCGCGTGCTCACCCACCGCATCGCCTGGCAGATGCGTCACCAGGGGGTGTCGCCGGGCCAGGTCATGGCCATCACCTTCACCAACAAGGCGGCCGCCGAGATGCGCGAGCGCGTGGCCGCGCTCGTGGGGCGCCGGGCCAACGCGATGTGGGTCTCGACGTTCCACTCGATGTGCGTGCGCATCCTGCGCCGGGAGTACCGCCACCTGGAGCTCAGCTCCACGTTCTCGATCTACGACGCGGACGACTCGCGGCGCCTGGTCGCCTCGGTCGCCCGCGGGCTCGACCTCGACGCGAAGAAGTACTCGCCGCGCGGCCTGCTGGCGCGGATCTCGGGGTGGAAGAACGAGCTGGTCTCGCCGATCGAGGCCGCCGACGCCGCGGCCACCGAGGCCGAGAAGCGCACGGCCGAGGTCTACGCCGTCTACCAGCAGCGGCTGCAGCAGTCGAACTCCCTGGACTTCGACGACCTCATCGGACGCACGGTCGACCTGCTGACCCGCTTCCCCGACGTCGCCGAGTACTACCGGCGCCGGTTCCGGCACATCCTGGTCGACGAGTACCAGGACACCAACCACGCCCAGTACGAGCTGGTGCGCGCCCTGGCGGCGGGCACCGAGGACGGCGCGGTGCCCCCCGCGGAGCTGTGCGTCGTCGGCGACGCCGACCAGTCGATCTACGCCTTCCGCGGCGCGACGATCCGCAACATCGTCGAGTTCGAGCGCGACTACCCCGAGGCGCACACCATCCTGCTGGAGCAGAACTACCGCTCCACCCAGCGCATCCTCACCGCCGCCAACGCCGTCATCAGCCGCAACCCGGAGCGTCGCGACAAGCGGCTGTGGACCGACGCCGGCGACGGCGAGCTGGTGGTCGGCTACGTCGCCGACAACGAGCACGACGAGGCCGCGTTCGTGGCCGCGGAGATCGACCGGCTGGTCGACGCGGGCGAGGTCCGCTTCGGCGAGGTCGCGGTCTTCTACCGCACCAACGGTCAGTCGCGCGTCTTCGAGGACGTCTTCATCCGCCTCGGCCTGCCCTACAAGATCGTCGGCGGCGTGCGGTTCTACGAGCGCCGCGAGGTCCGCGACGCGATGGCGTACCTCAAGGTGCTCTCCAACCCGGAGGACACCGTCTCGCTGCGGCGCATCCTCAACGTGCCCAAACGCGGGATCGGCGACCGCGCCGAGTCGGTGGTGGCCGACGCCGCGGACCGCGAGCGCATCACCTTCGCCGCCACGCTGCGCCGCGCGGCCGCGGGCGAGGTGCACGGCCTGGCCACGCGCTCGCAGCGCAACATCGCCGACTTCGTCGAGATGATGGACGGGCTCGCCGAGACCCTCGTCGGGGGCGCCCCGGTCGACGAGGTGCTCGACGCGATCCTCGACCGGTCGGGTTACCGCGCCGAGCTCGAGGGCTCGGAGGACCCGCAGGAGCAGTCGCGCCTGGAGAACCTCCAGGAGCTCGTCAGCGTCGCGCGCGAGTTCGTGCAGGACGCCCGCAACGCCGAGGGGCTGGAGGGTGACGGCGAGACGCCCGCCGCGGGCACCGACGGGGTGCCCGAGCCCGGGTCGCTCGAGGCGTTCCTCGAGCGGGTGTCCCTGGTCGCCGACGCCGACTCGATCCCGGACGGCGGCGACGGTGTCGTCACGCTCATGACGCTGCACACCGCGAAGGGCCTCGAGTTCCCGGTGGTGTTCGCGACGGGCTGGGAGGACGGCGTCTTCCCGCACTCGCGCGCGCTGGCCGACCCGGCCGAGCTCTCCGAGGAGCGCCGCCTGGCCTACGTCGGCATCACCCGCGCCCAGCAGCGGCTCTACCTCTCCCGCGCGGTGATGCGCTCGGCGTTCGGGCAGCCGCAGGCCAACCCGCCGTCGCGGTTCCTCGACGAGGTGCCCGCCGACGTGTGGGAGTGGCGGCGCGTCGAGCCCAGCACGGAGCGGTCCTCGCCGGTGGGGCGCACGCGGTTCGGCTCCGGGCGCTGGGCGAGCCCGGGCACCGACCTGTCCGGGCGCTCCTCGCGGCCCTCGCCCATGCGGCCGGACTGGAAGGAGGCGCCGACCATCTCGCTCGAGGTCGGCGACCGTGTCAGCCACGACAAGTACGGCCTGGGCACGGTGGTCACGGTCGACGGCGTCGGCTCGCGGGCCACGGCCACCATCGACTTCGGGTCCTCGGGCACCGTGCGCCTCATGCTCATCGGCGGCGTGCCGCTCACCAAGCTGTAGCCGCCCCCTCCGGCACGCCGGCGGGCGGGGCGTTCCGCGAGCCGTAATGAGCGAGGGGCACCCTCGGTCGGGTAGACGGGTGAGGGGCGCCCCCGACCAGAACGCCGGCGCCGCCCGACACCGCGCGCGTTCCGACCGAGGGTGCCCCTTGCTCGGGACGGGGCCAGCGCGGGCCACGAACGACGAGGGCCCCGGAGCGTGTGCTCCGGGGCCCCTGCCGTCTTTCTCGGGGAGCGGACTAGTCCCGGGGGGATCCCAGCGAGATCCCGCGTGAGGCGAGCCACGGCAGGGGGTTGATCTTCTGCCCGCCGTCGGTCCACACCTCGAAGTGCAGATGGGGGCCGGTCGACTGGCCACGGTTGCCGATCTCGGCGATCTCCTCGCCGGCGCGGACCCGCTGGCCCTCGGAGACGTAGAAGCGGTTGACGTGGCCGTAGACGTTGATGGTGCCGTCGTCGAGGCGCACCCGGACCCACTGGCCGAAGCCGCTGGCCGGGCCGGCCTCGATGACCTCGCCGTCGCCGACCGAGACGATCGGGGTGCCGATCGGGCCGGCGATGTCGACGCCGCGGTGCGACGAGCCCCAGCGGGCGCCGAAGCCGGAGGTGAAGCGGCCCTCGGCGGGACGCACGAAGTCGGGGCGTGCGGCCTCGGCGGCCGCGCGGGCCGCCGCGGCGGCGCGGTCGCTGGCCTTGGTCAGCGAGGAGACCTGGCCTGCGCCGCCGTCGGTCGAGTCCGCCGCGGAGTCCGATGAGGTCTCCGACGACCCGGTCGCCGTACCGGCGATGACCGGCAGGACGTTCGCCGTGGCGGCGTCGAGGCCGGTGGAGCCCAGCGACCCGGCGGAGCCACCGGACGTCGAGGACGTCCCGCCCGACCCGGTGTCGGTGCCCCGGTCGGCGGCGAGGGCCAGCTCGGCGGTGGAGGGGGCGTCGCCGAGGGCGTCGAGCCCGGCGAGGCTCTGCCCCGCGGTCGCGAGGGCCCCGGCGGCGACGGCCGCGACGGCCAGACGTCCGCGCAGCGGGGACGGTCCGCGCTCGGCCGGCGGTGCCGGGCGGCGGTCGGGGCCCGGCCCGCGGCGCTGGGGGGCACGGCGGGGCTCGCGGGGGAGCTCACGCGGGAACTCACGGAGGGTCTCGTGGTGCGTGCCTCCCGCCGGCCGGTACTCGCGCGGCGGGGCCGGGGCCGGGGCCGGGCGGACGCCGAGGGGCGCGCCGGGCCGCGCGGGCAGCGGGCCCGGCGTGCGGTCGGGGCCGGTGACCAGACCCGCGGCGTCGCCGCCGCGGCGACCGCCGCGGGCGCCGAGCCCGGGCAGACCCTCGGCGAGGCCGGAGAGGTCGGGGAAGCGCGGGCCGCTCGGGCCGCCGGCGAAGGCCGGGGTGAGACCGAGGGGAGCGAAGAGGGGCGCGGACGGCGGGCGTGGGGAGCTGTGCGCCAAGACCATCCTTCCCGCGGATCGGGGCCGGTCGCGACGGCGTGAGTGGGGGCTCGTGACGGAACGTTCGGGGCCGTTCCGTGTGCCGTTCGTGACCTGACCGTGACGAGGACGGCCGAAAGGTAGCGACGAGGTCACGGGACGGGCAAACGCCACGAGTCCCTCGAGTCGGTCGCTACGCCGTGCGTGCGGGCGTGCGCGCCGAGCGGTCGTCGGCACCCGCGGAGGAGCGTCGTCACCGAGACGGGGGACACGTCATCGCCCGACCGGACCCCTGCGTGCCGCGCACCGCGACCGACGCCGGCGGAGTCGTCCACCCGCACGGTCGATCCGGTCGCTAGCCCGCGAGCTCGCGCCGCCGCTCGCGGCCACGGACCGGACACCGGCTGAGCAGCCGGGTCACGAGGTGGACGACCTCGGGGTCGATGGTCAGCGACATGTGCCCGACGTGCTCGAGCTCGATCTCGGTCACCTGCAGGTCCGGGTGGTCCAGCCGTGCCGACGACTGCGGGATGATCAGCTGGTCCTGCCGGCTCCACACGGCGAGGAAGCGGGTGGTGCAGTCCGGCGCCGGCTCGTCGAGCTCCCGCAGCAGGTCCGAGCCCGGCTGCAGCTGCTGGGGCACCCGGGTCGGGGGCAGGAAGTGGGCGATGAGGCTGCCGCGGTGCGGCGAGCCGAGCGTGACCAGGGTGTCGACGCGGGCGTCCCCGCCGAGGCGCTGCACGTAGTAGCGGGCCAGGAGCCCGCCGAGCGAGTGCCCGACGATGTGGACCTTGTCCGCGCCCGTGTTCGCGCAGAGGCGCTCGACGTGGTGGTCCAGCTCGCGGGCCGCGGCCCGGATGTCGCCGGTGAACGCGGTGAGGACGCTGAAGTTCACGGCGTGGACGACGCCGAACCCGCGCCGGCGCAGGGCGCCCGCGAGCACGGCGAAGATCGAGCGGTTGTCGACGATGCCGTGCACGAGCAGCACCGGCGTCGTCGACGCGTCCATGTCGGAGACGACGAGGCTGCGCTGGTTCGGCGAGAGGTCGGCCGTGCGGTGGTGGGTGAAGGTGCCCGCCGGGCGCAGCACCTCGTCGACCAGGCCCCACGGGTAGAGGGAGACGTGGACGGCGGTGTAGGCGACCTCGACGGCCAGGCCGCGCACGCCCGCGGGGACGCCGACGGTGCGGGCGGCGTAGCCGATGCCCCGCCACAGGGCGCCCGCGATCGCGGCGAGCGGCTTCTCCGCCGTCCCGCCCGCCTCCTCCACCTCCGCGGGGGGAGGCGACATGACGCCCGTCACGTCCATGGCGTGGACGTTAGGCGGTGTTCACTCGGATGTCCGACCGTTGACCGCCGGGACCGATCAAGAGCGGGCCCGGACGGGTGGACCGCTGCGGCGTCGTGAACGATCCAGCAGGCTCCGGACCGGGCGCTCGTGACCTGCGTCGCCCCCGCCGGGCCGCCCGCCGCCGTCCTGCGTGGATAGGGTCGCCGCGCATCCGTCGGACGTGGGCGCCCCGCTGTGGCGGGCGCCACGCGACCTCGCCCGGCGCACGCCGCGGGCGCGCGTCCGGGGAGTTGGTGAGGAGAGTTCACGAGTGGACCTGTACGAGTACCAGGCGAAGGACCTCTTCGCCGCCCACGGGGTGCCGGTGCTGCCCGGTCGCACCGTCGACACGGCCGCCGAGGCGGAGCGGGCCGCGCAGGAGATCGGCGGCCCGGTCGTCGTCAAGGCGCAGGTGAAGACGGGCGGCCGCGGCAAGGCCGGTGGCGTCAAGCTGGCCGAGAGCCCCGCCGAGGCCAAGGAGAAGGCCGAGGCCATCCTCGGGCTCGACATCAAGGGTCACACCGTCTACCGCGTCCTCGTCACCGAGGCCAGCGACATCGCGGAGGAGTACTACTTCTCCTTCCTCCTCGACCGGTCCAACCGCACCTTCCTCGCGATGTGCTCGGCCGAGGGCGGCATGGAGATCGAGGAGCTCGCGGTCGAGCGGCCCGAGGCGCTGGCCCGGGTGCCGATCGACCCGATCGCGGGCGTCGACCGCGCGAAGGCCGACGAGATCGTCAAGCAGGGCAACATCCCCGCCGAGGTCGCCGACCAGGCCGCGCAGGTCATCGTCCAGCTCTGGGACACCTTCGTCGGCGAGGACGCGACGCTGGTCGAGGTCAACCCGCTGGTGCGCGACCCGCAGGACAAGGTCGTCGCGCTGGACGGCAAGGTCACGCTCGACGAGAACGCCGACTTCCGGCACGAGACGCACGCCCAGCTGGTCGACGAGCGCACGCAGAACCCGCTCGAGGCGAAGGCCAAGGAGAAGAACCTCAACTACGTCAAGCTCGAGGGTGGCCAGGTCGGCATCATCGGCAACGGCGCGGGGCTGGTCATGTCGACGCTCGACGTCGTCGCCTACGCCGGCGAGCAGCACGGCGGCATGAAGCCCGCCAACTTCCTCGACATCGGCGGCGGCGCGTCCGCCGAGGTCATGGCGGCCGGTCTCGACGTCATCCTCGGCGACGAGGAGGTCGTGAGCGTCTTCGTCAACGTCTTCGGCGGCATCACCGCCTGCGACGCCGTGGCGAACGGCATCGTCGAGGCCCTGGGGATCCTGGGCGACGACGCCACGAAGCCGCTGGTCGTCCGCCTGGACGGCAACAACGTCGACGAGGGCCGCCGGATCCTCGCCGAGGCGAACCACCCCCTGGTCACGGTGGTGGACACGATGGATGACGCGGCCGCGAAGGCCGCCGAGCTGGCTGCGGCAGGGGCCTGAGATGTCGATCTTTCTTGACGAGAACAGCAAGGTCATCGTCCAGGGCCTGACGGGCTCCGAGGGCATGAAGCACGCCACCAAGATGCTGGCGGCGGGCACGAACATCGTGGGCGGCGTCAACGCCCGCAAGGCCGGCACGACCGTCGAGATCACGGGCACCGACGTGCCGGTCTACGGCGCCGTCGAGGAGGCCATGAAGGAGACCGGGGCCGACGTCTCGGTGCTCTTCGTGCCGCCCCGCTTCGCCAAGGACGCGGTGGTCGAGGCCATCGACGCCGGCATCGGCCTCGCGGTCGTGATCACCGAGGGCATTCCGGTGCACGACTCGGCCTGGTTCTGGGCGCACGCCGGCGCCAACGGCAACCGCACCCGAATCATCGGCCCGAACTGCCCGGGCATCATCTCGCCGTCGAAGTCCCTCGCGGGCATCATCCCGGCGAACATCTCGGGCCCCGGGAAGATGGGCCTGGTCTCGAAGTCCGGCACGCTGACGTACCAGATGATGTACGAGCTGCGGGACATCGGCTTCTCCACCGCCATCGGCATCGGCGGCGACCCGATCATCGGCACCACGCACATCGACGCCCTCGCGGCGTTCGAGGCGGACCCCGAGACCGAGGCCATCGTCATGATCGGCGAGATCGGTGGCGACGCCGAGGAGCGTGCCGCCGACTACGTGAAGGCCAACGTCACGAAGCCCGTGGTGGGCTACGTTGCTGGGTTCACGGCCCCCGAGGGCAAGACGATGGGCCACGCCGGCGCCATCGTCTCCGGCTCGGCGGGGACCGCACAGGCCAAGAAGGAAGCGCTCGAGGCGGCGGGGGTGAAGGTGGGCAAGACGCCGACCGAGACCGCCGACCTCGCGCGCTCCCTGGTCCGCGGCTGACCCAGCCCGCCCACGCCGACGTCGCCGTCCGGGAGGACACCTCATGAGCTCACCGACCCAGGGCCCGCCCCCGGGCGGCCCGTCCGGCCAGCGGCCGGGCCAGGCGTCCGGTCCCGGGTGGGGCTCTCCGGGTGCTCCGGGCTCCCCGGGTGCTCCGGGGCAGGGCTCACCGGGGCAGGGCTCGCCGTACGGCGGCTCGCCCTACGGAGGGTCCTCCTGGGCGGGTGCCGGGCAGGGGCAGCAGCCCTACGGCGCGCCGGGCCCGGGCGGCTACGGCGCCCCGGGCCAGGGGCAGCCGCAGGGTCAGCACCAGGGTCAGCCGCAGGGTCAGCCGCAGGGTCAGCCGCAGGGGCAGCCGGGGTGGGGTGCGGGTCAGGGCGGGCCGTCCTCCCCGTCCACCGGCGGCTTCCCGGCGGCGACCACGGCGATCAGCACGGCGCCCGACCAGGGTGCCGGCACGGCGACGCCCGCCGGCGGGTCACGGCCCGCCGGCGGGGCGGCCGGCACGTCCGGGGCCGAGCGCGGCGTCGCGCTCGCCGCGGGCGCGCTCGCGCTGCTGGCCTACGTCCTGACGTTCTTCGGCTCGGCCGACGCCTCCGGCGTCGCGTCCGACCTCAGCGCGGCCTTCGGGTCGCTGTTCTACCTGCCGCTCGTGCTCGCGGGCGGGCTGCTCACGGCGGCCTCGCTGCTGCCGCGCGCGCCGCAGACGCTGGTCTCCGGCGCGGTCGTCGGGGTCACCGGCGCGCTGGCCATGCTGCCGCTGCTCGCCTACGCGGACACGCTGCTGGTCATCCAGGTCGTGCTCGCGGTCCTCGCGGCCGTGGCCTCGGTCGTCGCCCTGCTCTACGCGCAGGGCGTCCTGAAGGCCGGGCCGGGCCGTCCCGCGTCGGCGGGGTTCGGCGCGCCGGGCGGGCAGCAGCAGCCCTGGGGCGGGGCGCCCGCCGGCCCGTCCCCGCAGCCGGGCTACGGCGCCCCGGGCGCCCAGACCGGCCCGGGCTCGGGCCAGTTCAACGCCCCCCGCGGGCCGGGCGGCCCCGGTGGGCCCGGCGGCCCGCCGTCGGGACCGTTCGGCGGCGGCTACGGCGGGTCCGGCGCCACGTCGTTCCCGGCGTCGTCCCCCGGCGCCGACAGCGGGTCGGCCGCGACCACGCAGGTCGTGCCCGGTGCCACGGCCGCCGGGGGAGACACGTCCCGTCGCGACGAGCCCGGCCCCTCCGAGCCGGGCGCCACGACCGTCACGCCCACCGGGGCGTCGGGACCCGGCGGCTTCGGCACCTTCGGGTCCGGCTCCGCTTCCGGGTCCGCCTCCGGGTCGACCCCCGGCGAGGGCGGCTCGTCGGCCGACGGACCCAGCACCCCGCCCGCGGGCTCGCCGTCCCCGTCGGGGGGCAGCTCGACCCCGGGCTACGGCATCCCGAACACCGGCTGGGGCGCCCCGTCGTCGGGCTCCTCCACCTCGTCCCCCGGCGGCGGGCCCGTCGCCCCGGCCCCCGGGCAGGGCGAGCAGCGCGGCGCCCACGAATCCGGAGAGGACCCCGGCCGCCCGCAGGCCGGCTCGACCCCGCCCGACGACCGCCGCGGCGAGTGGGGCTCGCCCCGCTGACCCCTCGTTCCACCGCAGCGAACGCCCTGTTCGCTGCCTCGAGGCGCGCGAACTCCCTGGTGATCACCGCTCGACGGGCCGCCGCGCCCGGCGTGGCGGCCCGGACGGGCCGGCGGTCTCTGTCAGGGTCGGGTCGTGACGGTGCCGACGAGCGACCCCCCGCGACGCGGACGCCGCACCCGCCCCGAGCCCGCCACCGTCACGACCCCCGGCTGGCTGCCGGTGCTCGCGCGCGTGGCGCTGCTGCCGCCGGCGCTGCTCTACGGCGTGGCGGTGGTCCTCGCCGGCGTGGTCGCCGCGCTCGCGTCGGGCACCACCCCGGGCGGTGAGCCCGGTCTCGGGCAGGCCCTCGCCGTCGGCATCCCGCTGTGGCTGGTGGCCCACCTGGTCCCGCTGCAGGTCACGGGTGTCCCCCTGGGCGTGCTGCCGCTCGCGCCGGCCCTGCTGCTCGCGACGCTGATCGCGGCGGTCGCCCGCGGCGCGGTGCGCCGGCTCGGCCCCCGCGCCGAGGCGCGCGGGCCGCTGCACGGCGCCCTCGTGCCCGTCGTCGCGACCGCTGCCGCCGCGCACGCCGTCATCGGCGTCCTCGCCGCCGCCCTGCTCACCCCGGAGACGGTGGTCGACGCGTCGCCGGGGCTCGCCGGCGTGACGTGCGGGGTCCTCGCCGGGGTCGCCGCGTACGCGGGCGCGGCCCGCCCCTGCGGCGTGCCGGCCCTGCCGCGCACGCTGGCCCCCTGGGTACGGCACGGACTGCGCGGCGCCCTGCTCGGGGCGGTGGGGCTGCTGACGGCGGGCGCGGGGCTCCTGCTCGCCGCCTCGATCGCCGACGCCACGGCGGTGCACGACGTGGTCGCCGACATCGCCCCCGAGGCGGGCAGCGGTGCCGGCCTGACGCTGCTCACGGTCGCCTACCTGCCCAACGCCGTCGTCGGGGCCACCGCCTGGCTCGCCGGGCCGGGCGTCGCGATCGGCGCGGCGTCGGCGACGCCGATGGAGATCACCTCCGGCCTGCTGCCCCCGATCCCCCTCGCCGAGCTGCTGCCGCAGAGCACCCCGCCGAGCTGGGCCGGGCTGGCCTTCGCGCTGCCGCTCGCGGTCGGCAGCGCCGTGGGCTGGCGTCTCGCCCCGACCGCCCCCGACGTCGCCACCCGCGTGCGCTCGACCGTCACCGCCGCCGTCGGCGCCGCGATCCTCGTGGGGGCCGCGGCCTCGCTGTCGGGCGGCCGGCTGGGCGCGGGCCCGTTCGACCCCGTGTCGATCCCCGCCGTGCCGGTCGCGCTGGCCGTCCTGGGCTGGATCCTCGTGCCCGGGCTCGTGGTCGCGCTGCTCGCGGTGCCGATCGGCACCTCCGGGACCCGCCGCGTCCCGTCGCGTCCCGCGCGCACCGAGCCCGAGCAGCCCGATGCCGCGACCGAGGTCACCCCGGACGAGGACGTCGCCGACGGGGACGCCACCGCGGAGGACGAGGACGGGGGAGAGGTGCCTCACGAGGGCGTCCGTCCTGGTGGCGACGCCCGCGGCTAACCTGGAGGGGTCATCCACGCGGCCGGGGAGCAGCGCTGACCACCACCGAGCAGCACCGTCTGCGCCTGCCCGTGCCCGCCCGCGTCGTGGTGCTGGCCTCCGGGTCGGGGAGCCTGCTGCAGGCCCTCCTCGACGCCCACGACGACCGCGAGCACCCCGCCCGCGTCGTCGCCGTCGTGTCCGACCGGACCGGGGTGGGCGCGCTGGACCGGGCGACCGCGGCGGGCGTCGACACCGCCGTCGTCCGGCCCGCCGACCACGCCGACCGGGCCGACTGGGACGCCGCGCTGGCCGAGGCCGTCACGGCCGCGGAGCCGGACCTGGTGGTCTCGGCCGGCTTCGCCCGGCTGCTCGGGCCGGCCTTCCTGGCCCGCTTCGGCGGCCGCACGATCAACACGCACCCGACGCTGCTCCCGGCGTTCCCGGGCGCGCACCCGGTGCGCGACACCGTCGCCTACGGGGTGAAGGTCACCGGCGCGACGGTGCACCTGGTCGACGCCGGCGTGGACACCGGTCCCGTGCTGGCCCAGGAGGCCGTCGCCGTCGAGCCGGACGACACCGAGGACACGCTGCACGAGCGCATCAAGGTGGTGGAGCGCCGGATGCTGGTCGAGACCGTCGCGGCGCTCGTCCGCCACGGCGCCACCGTCACCGGACGAGGAGTGAGGATCCCATGAACGCGGCGAGCGCGACCACCAGCCCCGTGGCCGACACCGTGACCGAGGGCCGTCGCCCGATCCGGCGGGCGCTCGTGAGCGTGTTCGACAAGGCCGGGCTGCTCGACCTCGCCACCGGCCTGCACGCGGCCGGCGTCGAGATCGTCTCCACCGGCTCCACCGCGTCGCGGATCGCCGACGCCGGCGTGCCCGTGACGCGCGTCGAGGAGGTCACCGGGTTCCCCGAGTGCCTCGACGGGCGGGTCAAGACACTGCACCCGCGCGTGCACGCCGGGCTGCTGGCGGACATGCGGCTGCCCACCCACGCCGAGGCGCTCGAGTCGCTCGACATCGCGCCGTTCGACCTGCTGGTCGTCAACCTCTACCCGTTCACCGCCACCGTCGCGTCCGGCGCCTCGCCCGACGACTGCGTCGAGCAGATCGACATCGGCGGGCCCGCGATGATCCGGGCCGCGGCGAAGAACCACGAGTCGGTCGCGGTGGTCACCGACCCGACGCGCTACACCTGGGCGCTCGAGCAGGCCCAGCAGGGCGGGATCACGCTGGTCGACCGCCGCCGCCTCGCGGCCGAGGCCTTCCGCCACACCGCGTCCTACGACGTCGCCGTGGCCTCCTGGATGGGGAACGTCCTGGCCCCGGACCCGGACCGGTCGGTGGAGGGGTCGCCGTTCCCGGGCTGGGTGGGCACCACGGCCCGGCGCCGCGCGGTGCTGCGCTACGGCGAGAACCCGCACCAGGCGGCCGCGCTCTACGGCGACCCGGAGGTCACCTCCGGCATCGCCGGCGCGGTCCAGCTGCACGGCAAGGAGATGTCGTACAACAACTACGTCGACACCGACGCGGCCTGGCGCGCGGCGCACGACCACGACGGCGTGTGCGTGGCGATCATCAAGCACGCCAACCCCTGCGGCATCGCGGTGGCGACGGGTGACGACGACGTGGCCGCGGTGCACCGCAAGGCCCACGCCTGCGACCCCACCAGCGCGTTCGGCGGCGTCATCGCCAGCAACACCGAGGTCTCGACGGCGATGGCCGAGACGATCTCGGACATCTTCACCGAGGTCGTCGTGGCCCCGTCCTACGCCGACGGCGCGGTCGACGTGCTCTCCCGCAAGAAGAACATCCGCCTGCTCACCGCCACCTGGGCGCCGTCGCCGGTCGAGCAGCGCCCCGTCTCGGGCGGGCTGCTCCTCCAGCAGCGCGACGCCGTCGACGCCCCTGGCGACGACCCGGCGTCCTGGACCCTCGCGTGCGGCGAGCCGGCCTCGGCCGAGCAGCTCGCCGACCTCGCCTTCGCGTGGCGGGCCTGCCGCGCGGTGAAGTCGAACGCGATCCTGCTGGCCCACGACGGCGCCACCGTCGGCGTCGGGATGGGGCAGGTCAACCGCGTCGACGCCGCCCGCCTCGCCGTCGCGCGCGCCGGAGACCGCGTCACGGGCGCGGTCGCCGCGTCCGACGCGTTCTTCCCCTTCCCCGACGGGTTCGAGGTGCTGGCCGAGGCCGGCGTCGCGGCCGTCGTCCAGCCGGGCGGGTCGGTGCGCGACGAGCTGGTCGTCGAGGCGGCACGGAAGGCCGGCGTGACGATGTACCTCACCGGCACCCGGCACTTCGCCCACTGATGGGCGACCCGGAGGAGGAGCTGGCCGACCTGCGCGGGCAGCTCGACGAGATCGACACGGCGCTGTTCGCCCTGGTGCGGGACCGGATGCGGTGCATCGAGCGCGTCGGGCAGGTCAAGGCGCGCGCCGGGATGGCGGTGTTCCAGCCCGGTCGCGCGGCCGAGGTGCAGCGCCAGGCCGCGGCCCGGGCCCGCGAGCACGGCCTCGACGAGGGCTTCTTCGTCCGGATCGCCGACATGCTGATGGCCGAGGCCATCCGCGTCGAGGAGACGGTGATGGATCAGCTGCCGCCCGCGTCGAACGCAGGGCCGCAGAACTCCCCGCCGACGTAGGAGTCGGTGTCGGAGGTGCGGTCGCCGACCTCGGCCGCGTACGCCTCGGCGTCGTCGCGGGGGCGGTAGCCGAGCTCGTGGGCGCCGGCCAGCGACCAGCGGCGGCGGGTGTTGGCCGAGACGCCCCACACCACCCGGAAGCCCGGCGCCCGGCACGTCAGCGCCGCCTCGACGAGCCGGCCGCAGTCGTCGGGCGAGAGCCACGTCGCGAGGGCGCGGGCGTTCGGCGGGGTGTCGCTGCAGGTGCCGATCCGCAGGCAGACGACGTCGAGGCCGTAGCGGTCGTGGTACAGGCTCCCGAGCGCCTCGCCGGTCGCCTTGCCCACGCCGTAGAAGGTGTCCGGGCGCGGCGGCAGGTCCTCGCCGACGGGGTCGGTGGCCGGGTGGAAGCCCACGGCGTGGTTGCTGCTGGCGAACACGACCCGCCCGACCCCGGCCCGCCGCGCGGCCTCGAACACCGCGTACGTGCCGTGGACGTTGACGGCGAGGACGTCGTCCCACGCCTCCTCGCCGGCGTACCCGCCGAGGTGGACGACGGCGTCGACGCCGGCGCACGCCGGGGCCAGCGCGTCGAGGTCGGTCACCGACGCGGTGACGGCCTCCTCGCCCTCGCCCGCGCCGTCGACCGGGACGACGTCGAGCAGGCGCAGCGTCCGGCCGGGACGCGCGAGACGGGCCCGCAGGTAGCCGCCGATCCGGCCCGCGGCGCCGGTGACGAGGACGCGCTCGGTCATGGGGCGACCCTGCTCCACCCGCGCGGGCCCGGCGACCCGGAGCGCGTCCCGGGCCTTCTCCGCCCGTCGCTACCCTTCGCCCGACGTCAGGTGATCAGGGGGTGCGGTGGACGGCATCGATTGGGGCACCGAGTGGCTGTCGAGCCTGATCTGGATCGTCGGCTTCTTCGTCGGCACCGTGGTGGTGGTCGTGATCGTGGGCGCGATCGTCGCCCGCACCACCACGTGGGGCCGCCAGGTCACCCGCCTGGTGGGTCCCTGGCTGCGCCCGGGGGGTGAACACGGCTGGCGGCCGACCCTGTTCGTGCTCGGCCTGCTCCTGCTGGTCGTGGTCTCCGTGCGGCTCAACGTGCTGCTGTCCTACAACGGCAACGCCCTCTACACCGCACTGCAGGACCTCGACGCCGCGACGTTCTGGCGGACGCTGGGCATCTTCGCGCTCCTCGCGACGATCTACGTCGTCATCGCGCTGGTGGCCTACTACGTGGGCCAGGCCTTCGTCATCCGGCTCCGGGAGTGGCTGAACGAGCGGCTGCTCGGCGACTGGCTGGGTGGGCGCGCCTACCACCGGTCGCGCTTCGCGCCGACGCAGGTCGACAACCCCGACCAGCGCATCCAGGAGGACATCACCTCCTTCGCGACCACGTCGTACAGCCTGTCGGTCGGGTCCAGCGGTGCGGTCAACGCGGTGCTCTCGGTGGTGTCGTTCACCTACGTCCTGTGGGAGCTCTCGGGTCCGCTGTCGATCCTCGGGGTGGAGATCCCGCGGGCGATGACGTTCCTCGCGTTCCTCTACGTCATCGTCGCGACGGTCATCGCCTTCCGCATCGGCAAGCCGCTCATCCGGCTCAACTTCCTCAACGAGGGCCTCGGCGCCACCTACCGCTACGGCCTCGTGCGCGTGCGCGACAACGCCGAGAACATCGCCTTCCTGCGCGGCGAGCCGCTGGAGAAGCGCAGCCTCGACGGCCGGTTCGCCGCGGTGATCGCCAACTACTGGCGGATCGTGCGGCGGACCCTGGGGTTCCAGGGCTTCAACCTCGCCGTCTCCCAGGTCGCGGTGGTGTTCCCGATCCTCATCCAGGCCCCCCGCTTCTTCGCGCAGACGATCACCCTCGGCGACGTCCAGCAGACCGCGACCGCGTTCGGCCAGGTGCACGACGGGCTGTCGTTCTTCCGCAACGCCTACGACCAGTTCGCCGCCTACCGGGCGGTCCTCGACCGTCTCACCGGGCTGCTCGACGCGGACGCCGAGGCGCGGCGGCTGCCCGAGGTCGACGTGGCCGACCGCGCGGACGGCGTGGCCGTCCGGGACCTCACCGTGCGCCGCCCCGACGGGGAGGTGCTCGTCTCCGACCTCGACCTGGACCTCGGCAAGGGCGACAGCCTGCTGGTCACCGGGCGGTCCGGCTACGGCAAGACGACGCTCCTGCGCAGCCTGGCCGACCTGTGGCCGTTCGCCGAGGGCGACGTCGCCCGGCCGCTCGGTCCGCGCGCGGTGTTCCTCTCCCAGCAGCCCTACGTCCCCCTCGGCACGCTGCGCACGGCGCTGGCCTACCCGCAGGCGCCGGAGGAGGTCGACGACGAGCGCGCCGCCGAGGTGCTGCGCTCGGTGGCGCTGGGGCAGCTGGCCGACCGGCTCGACGACGAGCGGGTCTGGTGGCGCGAGCTCTCCCCCGGCGAGCAGCAGCGCCTGGGCTTCGGCCGTCTCCTGCTGGCACGGCCGGACGTCGTCTTCCTCGACGAGGCCACCGCGGCGCTGGACGAGGGGCTGGAGCACGAGCTCTACACGCTGCTGCGCCGCGAGCTGCCGGAGCTGATCCTGGTCAGCGTGGGGCACCGCACGAGCCTCGAGGCGTTCCACGACACGCGCCTGGAGCTGCAGGGCGACGGCCGGTGGGACCTCGGGCCGGTGGCGGTGGAGCCGGCACCGTCGGGGTGATCCCCGCCCTGCGGGGCTCGGCGGTTGTCGGGGGTCCGGGTTAACCTTCTCCTCGTTCGAACACGTGTTCGAGGAGGACGGCGTGAGTGGTGCCGGCGTGGGTGGTGCGGGGTCGTTGCCGTCGTTGCTCGACGGGCAGGGTGCCCCGTCGCGGCGGTGGTCCGAGCTCGGGGTGGTGCGGGCCTCGGAGCTGCCGGGTCGGCGGGCCGGGCGTCGGGGCCCGGTCACGCCGGCGCCGGTCGCCGAGCCGGTCGCCGAGCCTGTCGCGGAACCGGTCGCGGGGCCGGTCGAGGGGTCGCCGCGGGCGGATCCGGAGGGGAGCCGGATCCTGCCCGTGGCGGCCCCGCTGGCCGGGCTGCTGCCCGACGGTGGGCTGCGGCGCGGGTCGGCGGTGGCGGTGTGCGGGTCGACGTCGTTGCTGCTCGCGCTGCTGGCCGAGGCGTCGGGGTCCGGCTCGTGGTGCGCGGTGGTGGGCCTGCCCGATCTCGGGGTGCAGGCCGCGGCCGAGGCGGGGCTCGACCTGGCGCGCACCGCGCTGGTGCCCCGCCCCGGCCCGCGGCCGGCGGCGGTGGTGGCGGCGCTGGTCGACGGGGTCGACGTGGTCGTGCTCGACACCACGCTGCCCGGCGTGCGGTGGCCCGCGGGCGACCGGCAGCGGCTCGGGGCGCGGGTCCGGCAGCGGGGCGCGGTGCTGGTGCCGGTCGGGGCGCCGGGCTCGTGGCCGGGGGCCGAGGTCGAGCTGCGGGCCGAGGGCAGCGCGTGGGCCGGGCTCGGGGGCGACGGCGCGGGACGGCTGCGCTCGCGGCGGGTCCACGCGCGCGCCACCGCCCGCGGCCGTCCCGGCGAGCGGGAGGTGCCGCTGCTGCTGCCCGGCCCCGCCGGCACGTGCGTGCCGGACGGCGAGCTGCCGGTCGGGGCGCCGCTGACGGGGCCGCCGCGCCCGATCGGTGGGACGGCAGGGGAGCCGCTCGGTGAGCATCTCGGGGAGCCGGTGCGGATCGGGGTGGCGGGGTGAGCGCGCGGGTGCTGGCGCTGTGGTGCCCGGACTGGCCGGTGGTGGCGGGTGCGGCCGAGGCCGGCCTGCCCGCGGCCCGGCCGGCGGCGGTCCTCGCGTCCCACCGGGTGGTGGCCTGCTCGGCGACGGCACGGGCGCAGGGGGTGCGCCGCGGGCTGCGCCGTCGCGAGGCCCAGGCCCGGTGTCCCGACCTCGCGGTGCTGGCCCGCGACCCCGAGCGCGACGCCCGCTGCTTCGAGCCGGTCGCGGCGGCGGTGGAGGAGGTCGTGCCGGGGGTGGAGGTGGTCCGGCCGGGACTGGTCGCGCTCTCCGCGCGGGGCCCGGCACGGTACTTCGGGGGCGAGGAGGTCGTGGCCGAGCGCCTGGTCGACCACGTCGCGGCGCGCACCCGCACCGAGTGCCAGGTGGGCGTGGCCGACGGGCTGTTCGCGGCCGGGCTCGCGGCGCGGCGCTCGCTGCTGGTCCCGCCGGGGGAGAGCCCGGCGTTCCTGGCGCCGCTGCCGGTCACCGAGCTCGAGCTCGAGCCGGGCGTCGAGCCGGACACCGCCGGCGCGGACGACCACGCGAGCGCGGCCCGGGCGGAGCTCATCGGCCTGCTGCGCCGCCTCGGGCTGCACACGCTGGGCGACCTCGCCGCGCTGTCGGCCACCGACGTGGCCTCGCGGTTCGACGCGGCCGCCGTCCGGGCGCACCGGCTGGCCCGCGGGCTCGACGAGCGTCCGCCCTCCCGGCGCCGCATCCCCGACGAGCTCACCGTGGAGCTCCCGCTCGACCCCCCGGTCGACCGTGTCGACGCCGCCGCCTTCGCCGCCCGCTCGCTGGCCGAGCGGCTGCACGAGGCGCTGGGCCGGGCGGGCCTGGCGTGCACGCGGCTCGGCGTGCAGGCGCGCACCACGGGCGGCGACGAGCTGGCCCGCGTGTGGCGCTGCGCCGAGCCGCTGACCCCGAACGGCACGGCCGACCGCGTGCGCTGGCAGCTCGAGGGCTGGCTCTCGCGCCGCGGCCCGGGGGACGAGGGTGGGGGCCTCACCGTGCTGCGCCTGGTGCCCGAGGAGGTCGTCGAGGCCGGCCGGCTGCAGCTCGGGCTGTGGGGCGAGGTCGGGGTGGCCGACGAGCGGGCCGGGCGGGCGCTGGTGCGCGTGCAGGGCCTGCTCGGCCCCGAGGAGGTGCTCACCGGGGTGCCCGGCGGCGGGCGGGGGCCGGGCGAGCGGATCCGGCTCGTGCCGTGGGGCGACGAGCGTGTCCCCGCCGTCGATCCCGGGGCGCCCTGGCCGGGCACGCTGCCCGCGCCCTCGCCCGCACGGCGCCCGCCCGAGCCGCGGCCGGCCCGCCTCGTCGCCGTCGACGGCGCCCCGGTGCGCCG